>JAOZTW010000600.1 GCA_029938985.1 Bacteroidales bacterium
CGATAAGTGTAATTGGGGAGCGCTAGCGACACAATTACACTTATCGGTAACTGCTATTGAGACGGCGACTTGTTTGGTGTGGTGTTTTTTTTTGAGCGTAGCGAAAAAAAAACGCCACACCAAACAAGTTGCTGGCTTCAAAGCAAATGTTAAAAGTTTTCTATTGTCTTTCTGAATTTAATTGTTTCATTGTATTTTTTATATTTTTTCAATACGAAATTATTTACTTCTGCTGAAATATTTTTTTCTATTTTCTTTATGTTTCTTGCAATTTTCACTTCTTTTGTTTTATAAATAAAAGGTTCACTTGCTTGAAATACACCTTCAAAATCTTCAACTTCAAGTGCATTTGAAAAATTATACTCAACATAGAAATATCCTTTTTTAACGTCTATTGTTGAAAAACTATATTTTATTTTGATATGCTCTAAAAGAATATTTTGTTTATAATTATCTTCATATAAATACTTACTTTTATTCAATTCATTTTCTTGATTATTCAGATTTTGAACTGAGTATTTTAGTGCATCTAAATCTTGTGGCGTTTCAAGGGATGTATCAGGTTGGAAAATAATATTTTCAATATCTTCAAAATGTATTTTTAGTTCTGGTTTTGATTGAGATAATGCAGTAAAACTTACTAAAAAATCAACTCTTTCACTGTTCTTTTCGTTAAAGTCACTGAACATTATTGAAATTAATCCACTTTGCTCAATATAATTTAATGATTTAAATTTATTTTCAACCTCTTGAATTATTCTTCGGTTTACAGTATGAGTTTCCCTTGAAGTATAAATACTTTGTATTTGTAATTCATCAGAGCTAACTTTTACATTTACACGACCTTCGTTAAAAACAGTTCCTTCAAATATTCCTTCAATTGGATTTGTTTTTTGAGCGGTGTATTTTATTTCATATTCATTTTCAGATATTTGATTAACAATAAAATTCTCATCAACTATTTTACAATTTAATTTTGCACTTACAGACTTAAAAGATAAATTACTTTCAGAAAAAGCCTTTTCCAAAGGAAAGTCTGGCGAATTCCATTTTGCAAAATGAGGAATTGATTTTTCTTTTTGTTCTTTTTTCTCAATTAAATTCTTTAATTCATCAATTTCTCTTGGGCTAAATATCATTGTAGACATTAAACTTATTATTTGCTCTTTGTCATTGTTTCTCAAATAAATTCCTCTTTTTGCTAAAAATATTTTTAAATCAGATGCTGCTAATAAACCTGAACGTAAAACAGATTTTAATTTATCCCCGTAAATAAGTGTGTCAATTAGTGTTGCATTGAGTGATTTTTCAATACTGACTTTTTCTCTATCATATTTGTCATGCTCTTTCTCAATATTTTGGTAAAAGCTATAATCTAATGAAGTTGCATCGAATTGATTGTATTTTCTAATTTTTATTCGTTTCTTAAATGTTTTATCTGCGAATGAATTTATTATTCTGACAGATTGGTTGTTATGTTTTTCTTGCTCAAAATCAGGAAAATAGATTACGTATTCACTTGCTACACCTGATGAAATCATCATTGTAAGCCAAATTAACCTTTTTAAATACTCTTCATTGTAATTGTCAGAACAAAAAAGCAAAACACTACTAAAATCATCTGTTTCTGTTATTATTGGAATTACTGTTGAATTAATAAACTGAAAAGGTAATTCATATCCTCTACTTTTTGTTTTATTCAGAGGGGAATTATTTTCAGTTAACGGATACATATATTTTATCTCTCGTTCGGGATAATCACTTTGAGCTGTATTTATTGAACTTATCAAAAAATTATATTTATAACTATCAACAAGTATATAAATTCCTTCCTTTGAAAGTTTTGTATAGTTAATTTTATCAGCAATAGAGCCGATTTCTGGAATTAATTCATAATCATTTTTATTCGTCGAAAACCAAAACAGTAGATTTACTGCATTTTCATTGTCTTTTATGACAGGAAGAATATTATTATCTGTTGCATTGAGTTGTATTAAAGAAAGGTTATTTAAATAATTTGTAATTTCTTTTCGTAAAATTGGTTTGTCCAATGGATAGTAGTCAGAATTAATACTTGAAATTAGAATATTATCATTAGAGTATGCCTGTAAACTACTTTCTTCTTTGTAGAATAGATATTTGTATTTTTCAGATGTTTTATTATGTTCTATGTTAATTTCGTGGTCTTCAATTGGTTGCCAACCTATTAGTTTCAATGTTTTCTTAATTGATTGTATTTCAATTGCCTCTTCTGTTATTTCCTCATTAACATATTGAAGAAGAGGATTTTTTAAATGAATTTTTTCTAAATTAGAAATCCATGTTTTTAGTAATTCATTAAAATCGCTACGGCTTGTCGGTTTTCCTTCAACTGAATATTCTTCAAATTCTGTCGTTAATGCTTTAATTATTATTTTTCTTACATGCGGATTAATAGATTTATCTTGTTGATTTAAAATATATTCATCAATTAAATCAGATGCAATTCGTATTAACTCTTCTGCATGAAGTGTTCTTGGAACAGGAATATCTACTTTGCCAATTTTTGTTTCTACATTGAGACTATCAGAGTGAGGACCTAATAAAATTAGTTCGTATTCATCTGCTACATGGTCATTTTCTAACTCATCACACCATGTCTTTACATTTTTTTTAGTAAAGTTGTTTTTAGAGGACTTAACTTGCGTAGCTTTTGTTTTTCCATTAGGATATTTCCAAAGAATATCTACTTTATCTGAATTTTCAACAATTGGTTCTAATGTTAATTCAGTCCATAAATTTTCATTTGCAAGTGCATCAACTATACAAATAATTGTTTGGACTAAAAATCCTCTTATTGCTACATTTCCTCCGTTCATGTTTTTTTATCTTAAAGTTTGTTACCAACATTTGTAAAAAATAAATTTTGTCTATTTTCTAATTTTTCCATATTATTCCCTGATAGTGAATTATCCTTTCCGTAGTATTTGTCAAGTGATATTTTTGCAATCTTTTTTAATTCATGTAGCATCGTAAATAATTCATTTATAAAATCGAAATTTATAATTGAACTTACGTCCCCTTCTTCTAACATTCTTTTAATAAAATCTTCTTGTGATAAGAAAAAAAATGTTTTAATATCATATCGGTATCCGACACCTAACGTGTTGGCTTTAAAAAGAATTTGTTTTTCTTTTTTAGAAAGTAGCTTTATTCTTCTTTTTGCTCTCAATACAACTTCATTATAAAGTTTATCAAGATGATGAGATTTTTTTCGAGCTTCAAGATATACTTCTTCTGGTGTTTCATCTTTTTTTGACAAACTAATAATTAACGATTTCAAAGAGCATTCTGCACTCATTAGTAAATCAACATATAATTTAGCAAAATAGGAATTCGTGTCATGAGGTCTATTGTCCTTTAAAATACTAACACGCCAAAGAAAATCATTCGCATCAGCCCAAAAGGATGTTGAAATCCTTCTTTTTAATTGTCTTTCAGCATTAAATGGTGGTATTTTAATTATATCTTTTAATTTAAATTCATTATTTTCCATTGTATTATTATTTTTTCATTACTTTTAACGGGTTCGGGCTTTGTGTCGTCAATTTAATTCAGGAACGTAGCTTGCG
>JAOZTW010000601.1 GCA_029938985.1 Bacteroidales bacterium
ATATTATCTTTTTGTCGTAAAATTACAACTGTTTGATAATTATATTATTATGAAAACAAAAACAAAAACTTTAGTAATATATCAAGTAGAATTTGATGACAACAGAGACAAATTAAAAACCGATACCGATGGCGAAGATTTTCTTGGAGTGCAATGGTTGAAAATTTCAAAGTTAAACAAAACGGATTTATCTCCTTTTGCTATGATGTTTTATCAAAAATCAAATTAATTCAAATATTATTAGAAAATGTTTTATATTAAAAAAAATTATATAAATTTGTAGTCTTATTCAATTTTGTAAAATTAAGATTTGTAACTATTTTATATTGTAGTTTTTATATTATTATTACAATGAAAAACCTGCTACAATCTTTTACTTTTTATTTATTTATGATCACAAATTAAACCTAAAAACTTATGAAAAAAATAACTTTAGTATCATTAATTGTATCCTTAACATTGTTCGTGTTTGCGCAAGACAAAATTGTTTTTGACGAACAATTTGACAACAACGACTTTGGTTGGGCAATAGATAACTTTGATTCCTACTCCTCATCTATGAGTGATGGTATGTATCATTTTAACAGAACGGCAGAGAAAAACACATCTTATATTACAGAAAAGATATTTATTGACCCAAAAGAAGATTTCTATATAGAAACTCGCTATAAACAAAATAGTGGAATTGTAAATCACGGTTTTGGACTTACATTTGGCTACAAAGATATTGATAATTTTTATACATTTATTGTATCAGGAAATGGATATTTTAGGTTTTCAAAATACGAAAAAGATGTTTTTGAAAACCTTGTAAAATGGGAGAAGTTTTCGGAAGAAACATATTCATTTGGTGACTATCAAACTTTGGGAATGCGACAAACAGATGGAAAATGGAAATTTTATTTTAACGATGAGTTAATTTGTGAAACAGAGCAAAGAAGTTTTTATGGTACGGAACTTGGTTTTACTACTTCAAATGAAATGTCAATTTCAATAGATTATCTTACTGTAAAACAAACAACTAACGATATAAACTTGATTGACAATCCAACAAATGGATATATGTCTGTGAATCTTGGAGAAAACGTTAATACTGAATATAATGAAAGATCTCCTGTTGTTTCGGCAGACGGTAAAACAATTTATTATTGTCAATCTCTTAATCCGAATAACACGGGAGGAGAAAAACGTACAGATATTTATTTTACTACTTTTGAAAACGGAAAATGGACAGAAAAACAATCAATTGGATTTCCGCTAAATAACACAGCTCATAATAGTGTAGTTTCTGTTTCGGCAGATAACAACTCACTGTTAGTTAAAGGTGAGTATAACAACGATGGGAGTTTTAAAGGCTCAGGAATGTCTCGTACTTACAGAACCGAAGATGGATGGTCTATACCAACAGATGTGAAAACTATGGATTTTCAAAATGATGGTAAATATAGTGGTTTTTATTTATCGCCTGATAAAAATATTTTAATATCATCGGTTATTCGTACAGGAGACACACATGGAGGCGAAGATTTATATGTTAGTTTTAAAGAGGGTGATGTTTATACAAAACCAATGAATATGGGTACTGATATAAATTCGTTTGATGATGATTTTACTCCTTTTCTTGCGGCAGATAACAAAACATTGTATTTTGCAAGCTATGGTAGAAGAGGTTATGGTAGTGCAGATATTTACGTCTCCCGACGACTTGATGAAAGCTGGACAAAATGGAGTGAACCAGAAAATTTAGGTCCAGAAATAAACACAGCTGACTGGGACGCTTATTTAACCCTAAGTGCGTCTGGCGAATCGGCTTTTCTTGTGTCGGGTCAAAATTCTTTTGGTAGCTTAGATATTTTTACTATTCCATTGCCCAAAAGTGCAAGACCAGAACCTATTGTATTAATATTAGGACAAGTGCTTGACCAAAAAACAAACAAACCATTGGCTACCGAAATTTATTACTATGATTTATCTAACGGAGAGCTTATTAGCACAGCTATTTCTGACCCAAAAACAGGAAATTATAGTCTTACTCTACCTGCAGGACGAAAATACAGTTTTTTGGCAATGAAAGAAGCTTATTTTCCTATAAGTGAAAACCTGGATGTTTTAAAAATTGATGAATATCAGGAAATAGAAAGAAATCTATACCTTGCTCTTATTGAAGTAGATGCAGTTATAAGACTTAATAATATATTTTTTAAAACAGGAAAATCTGATTTACAAAAAGAATCCTATGCAGAAATTAATCGATTAGTAGAAATGCTTAAGTTGAACCCAGGTATGAAAATTGAAATTCAAGGTCACACCGACGATAGAGGTTCTGAGACCTCAAACATGAATTTGTCTGAAAAGCGAGCAAAATCGGTTTATGATTATCTTATTAATACAAAAAAAATGAAATCGTCGAGAATTACATACAAAGGATATGGAGAATCTATTCCTATAAAGTCAAACAAAACCGCAGCTGGTAGGACTCAAAACAGACGAGTAGAATTTAAAATTATTTCGGAATAATTTCACTAACTCGATTATCAAGTTTTTTTTATCGATTAAAAACCAAGGTGTTACAAAACATATTATACGTTTGGCACGCTGTTAGTTATCAGCGTTTTAATGAATTTTTAGTTATTATAAATATCCTATTAATCATAAAAATTTACATTTTATAATCAATTACATACAAAAAACTTGATAATAGTGACTAAGACATATTAAAATAAATAACTAACAAGTTTAAATCGTCAATAGTTTGTAGACACTCGGTAGTAAGAAATGAAATACAGTTGAAATTCAGTTGATTATTTCTTTCTTTGTTTCCAAATTTATTAAATTATGACAGAAGAACGAAAAAGTAAATCAAACGGTGAGAAGTATAAATATAGTGGAAGCCGAAAATCAAAATTTGTTAGTTTATTCATGTTTGCTTTAATAGTAAGCGGAATATTTTTTATAACATCTTGTGGAGGAGATTGTGAACATGAAAATAATAACAATAATTCAGACAGTTTATTAACAAGTTTAAAAAACGAGTATCAAATGAAAAACGACGAATTAGAAAAAAAAAAGAAATCTGTTTGGGAGTATCAAAAGCTATTGCAGGTGGAAACTGGGAGAAAGTAGATGAATTACTTGCTGACGATTTTACTTATGTTGGCAATGGTGGTGCCTCAATTAACAAAGAACAATACATAGGTTTTCTGAAAAATGTACTGTGTGGAGCAATGACTGAAATGGATATGAAATTTTTGAGAGTAATTGCAGAAGGCGATTTAGTTGCAGTAGAATATACAAATGCTATGACGCATACTGGCGTATTTTTTGGTGTTCCAGCAACTAATAAAAGAGTTGTAGGAACAGGACATTTTATTAGAGAAGTAAAAGATGGTAAAGTAACTACTGAATGGCAAACAACTAATGCAATAGGATTAATGGGACAGCTTGGAGCTTTACCTAAAAAATAAATATATTTTGATAAGGAATTGGAAAATAAGAAGTTAGAAAACTGTTAACTCACATTACTCATGAATTTTCGTTATGAAAAGCTTAGGCATATTAAAATAAATAATTAACCAATTTAAGCGATGTTATTTTTATTTT
>JAOZTW010000602.1 GCA_029938985.1 Bacteroidales bacterium
AATAATAATTCATCATTTTCAACTGGCACCGACTTAATTATATATGGATACAGTGGCTACACAGGTTCTTTCACAATGAACAATTTTACAACTGCCACGGTTGGTACAAATGTTACTGTTACAGGTGATTTAACAATGACAGGTAATAGTACATTAACAGCTGGTGATGGAAACGATGTTTTTGCCGTTTCAAGAGCAAAGACAGTAAACCTATCAGGTAATGCAATTATCAATCAATTTGGAAATATGGATTTTTTAAACTCTAATGGAGCTTCAAATTTGATAATGGCAGGAAACAGTAAAATTAATCTTGACCCACAGCATACTCAATCTGATACAGGAGATGATTTATTGCTTTTTGAAAGTAATTCTACCGCAAGTTGCACAGGTGGAACAATTACTTTTATCGACCCAAACTCAAGCAATAGCAATAGAGATAATAATACATTTGATATAAAAGGAACAACAGCAAACATGAATTTTAGTGGAGCAACTATTCAATTCGGAGACGGAGCTTCAGTTTCTAACGGTGCTTCTGGTGCTGATGGCGGTTTCAAAATAAGAACTTACACCGAAAATATTATATTAGGAAATATAATTGTTAATAACATAGGTGGCTCAGATAGAGAAGTCCACATAAACAGAGAATCTGGACAAACCGACAACAAAGACTTTACTTGTAATAACTTAACAATAACAGCAGGAACTTTTGATGTAGAATTTCATACATTAACAGTACTTGGTAACATTACAAATGCTGGTTCATTATTTAGCACAAATGCAACAACTGGTGAAATTAATTTTAATGGAACAGTTGCACAATCATACAGCGGTGCAGGAAGTTACAATTTAGATAATCTTACTTTTGATAACAGCAGCACTGGAGTAACGTTAAATGCACATTTTGGTGCAAATACTGTAACACTCACAAACGGACTGGTGCACACAACAACAGCAAACTACCTTATTGTAAAAGAAACAGCAACCACAAATCTTGTAGGTGGTACACCAACTGTTTTTGTAAACGGACCAATGGTGAGAAATATGGGAGACTCCGAAACGGGAGATTATTATTTCCCAATCGGAAAAAGTGGTAATTATCATGCAACTTGGTTAAACAGCGTAGTTTCATCAGCTGGAACAGGAACTTATCTTGCCGAGTTTTTTGAGACAGCACCAAGTGGTTCGCCTGTAACAGGTTTTAAAATGGACACACCTGATGCTCAAACATATTGGAAATATACACAAAGTGGAACAAATGTTTTAACTTCTGCAAGTGTGAAATTATATCAAACCAATCCTGCTATAACTGCCGACCACGCAATAGGACAATCAAATACAGATGCTTTGCTCTCCTATCAGCCAAGAGGTTCAACAGCAACAGCACCTACAATTACATCTACTCTACCGCTTGATTTAACATTTCCTGCAAACGAAACTTATTTTGTTATAGGAATAGTTGATGTTATTTGTGGAAGTGGTGTAATTACAGTAGGAACTGGTGGAGATTATACTACTCTTACAAATACTTTTGCCGCACTTGCTATGTATTCAATAGCTTGCGACTGCGATATAAAAATACGTGCCGACTATTTGTCTGCCGCAGAAACTGAAACTTTGCCAATTGTTGTGCCAGTAATATCTTATGCGGGTGGACCTTGGATAACTACTTTATTACCAGAAGTAGCAAACAGAATAGTTGAAGGAACACCACCAACAACAGGCGACCCACTTCTTATTATTAATGGAACAGAAAACTTTGTTGTAGATGGAAGAATTAATAAAACAGGAGCACCAAATAATCTTACTTTCAGAAACACAGAAATAGCAGCAGATGCTGGCTCTACAATTAAAATTAATGCAGACATAGCTGATGTTACTGTTCAATATACTAATTTTGAAGGAAGAACTACACAAACAGATAAAGCACTTATTGAAATATCAGAACCTACTTCGGCAGGAAACGATGAACTAACAATTACTGAAAACGATTTTGGTAATTACGGTGGAGAAAATCCAAGCAACATGATTTATGCTGTTGGTGCCACTGGAATGGTTAATAATAATAATACTATTTCACAAAATAATTTTCACGATTTTACAAATAATGCAATTCTATTAGATGCAAATAATTCAGATTGGGATATTACTACTAATAATATTTATAACACTGCAAGCCAAAGTATTACTGGCAATATGGCAGGAATTAGAATTAATGCTTCTTCAGGAAATGAATTTAATATAAATGGAAATAATATTGGATATGCTACTTCTGCTCAAACAGGAAAAATGACCTTAACAGGAAGTGGAGCTTTTACAGGTATTCGCACAAATACAGCAAACGGTGGAACTATTTCTAAAATTGATAACAATACAGTTACAAATATTGATTTTACTACTTCAAGCAGTGAAACTACCAATGCTGGTATTTTTTCTGGTATATATATAGAAAACGGAAAAGTAAACATAGGAAACACTACCGCCAACAACATTGGCAATGCAACCACTAACAATGCTATTCATATAACATTAAATGGAACAGGTGGATATATTTACGGAATAAATTCTCCAAATAAAACCAAACTAATAGAAAATAACATTATTGGAAGTATAACAGCCGATGGAGCAGCAGGAAATGGTGCTGTTTTTTGGGGTATTGTAACCAATGGTGGTGGTAATCCAAAAATAATGAACAATACAATAGGTAGTTCAACTGTGGCAAATAGCATTGCCATTGGAACAAACGGTGTTACAACAGCAATTACACAAGTAGTTGGTATTTACAACGATGCAAGTGGAACAAGTTTTCAAATAAATGGAAACACAATTGAAAATCTTACAGCTTTTGGACAAAGTGCAACAAACGCAAAATCACCTTCTCGTGGTATTTTGAACTTAGATGGTGTTGGAAAAATAGAAAATAATACTATTAAAAATATTACAACCTATGCACAATACAACGGAACGAATAATTACGCAATATTAATTGGCATCAGCCAACGTTCTGCTGATGACGGTATAGTTGTGAGCGGAAATACTATAAGCGGATTAGAAGCACCTGTTTCGGCAGGAGCACCCGACCAACGAGTATATGGTATATATGCAGCACCACTCAACGATGAAGATACTGAAGCAACAGAAGATAAAATTACAGGAAACTTTATACATAGTTTTTCTACACCATCAACAGATGCCGAACAAAGAGGAATTTATGTTTATCAAGGTCAAATGAATGTTTATAACAATATGATTAGACTTGGAATTGACAAAACAGGAGCAGATAATGCAAACCCAGCACTAATTTATGGTATTTATGATAATACAGATTATGATAACAACTTTTTTTATAACTCTGTTTATATTGGAGGTGAAGTTACAACACCCGAAGCAGGTAGAAATACTTATTGTTTTTATAAAATAGAATCATCAATAACAAATATTCAAAACAATATTTTTATTAACGACCGTTCAAATAGTGCGAGTATAGGAGCAGACAACCACTTTGCATATTATGTTCTTTTTGCTTCTTTAACCACAAGCGACTACAATATTTACGGTGCCGCAGGCACAGATGGAGTAGCTGCAGACTTAAATGGAATT
>JAOZTW010000603.1 GCA_029938985.1 Bacteroidales bacterium
ATATGAAAAAATTAAAAAATTAATTTTTTTTCTAAATTCTCACTGAATTACTGGCTGTACTGGCTACAATGATGTAGTCAGCCGCCTACTTGAGGCAGGGCTGTTGCATGCTATTTTTTAATAATAAAAATTTATAATTCTATGAAAAAAATATTCAATATTCAATATAGAATTTTCAATATTCAAGTAAAAAACAAATAAAATGAACATTGAAAATTCAGTATTGAATATTGAAAGTTAATTTTATATAAGCATGCAACAGCCCTGCTACTCGAGGGGGGTATTATTTCTTCTTTTTTATCTTATTCTCAATTTGTTTTAATTCTTTCAAGTCGTTTTCATCTGCTTGCAGTGCTTCATATTCTTTTCTTCTTTTATCGAATTCAGTATAAATTTTTCTAGCATGTTTTTCCATATACAATTTACTTATAGAACCTGCATTTGTTAGTATCTTTTTATCCTGAAATTCAAGGATTTTATCTACGTTTTCTCGCCAAAAATCCATTGTAATATCCATTTTATTTTTTACTCTAAGTTCGGCACTTTCAAGAAATATAACAACTAAGCGATTTAATGTATCAATTTCATCTTCTGTTAAGTAATTTTTCGCAATAAAAATGTCTTGTTTTCTAACTATTGAGCCTTTCCATGAGGTTAGGTTCATATTTGGTTCATCAGCATTTATACGAGAAACAACAATTTCCGCTGCGGTTTTTCCCGTTACTGCATAATGTAATTTATTTTGTGTTTCGGCAAAAAACATTTGTGTTGCTTTGTCCGTTTTGTCATAATCACTGCTTAGTGCAAATAAATCTCTTACTTTCTGATAAAAACGTTTTTCCGATGCTCTAATATCACGAATACGTTCTAAAAGTTCATCTAAATAGTCGGGTCTGCCATCAGGATTTTTCAGTCGTTCATCATCCATTACAAACCCCTTTATCATATATTCTTTCAGGTTTTTGTTTGCCCAAATTCGGAACTGCGTTCCACGCTTACTTCTCACTCTAAAACCAATAGCAAGTATCATATCAAGAGAATAAAAAGTTACGTTATAATCTTTACCGTCTGATGCAGTTGTTAAGTAATCCTTAACAACTGAATTATGCTCTAACTCTCCGTCTTTCAGTATGTTTGATATATGTATACTGATATTTGGCACAGAGGTGGTAAAAAGTTCAGAAAGTTGGTTTTGGTTCATCCAAATATTACCGTCTTTTGCATAAAGAGATACTGATGCTTTGCCGTCTGCTGTGTTATATATTATTATATTTTGCATTTTTACAATTAACTGGATTTATTTTTTGATGTTTTTTTCATACTGACAAGGAGGATAATAAAAATAATGGCAATTATATTAATTGAAATCATACTTATTGGTTTATCACTATGACCGAACATTAATCCTGCTCTTATTCTTGGGGAGCGATAGCGACACAATGTAGGGTAGGGATTACCAAGCCCAAAATGGACTTGGCTTTTCCTCCCGAGGAACTGTGCGTGAAAGTTTCCCCTCACACAGCTCGGGCATTTCGTAAAGTATTCCGAGTTAGGAATACCCAAATTACCTTTTGAGCCAAAAGTAATTTTTCGCATACTAATCAGAACGGCTATTTAACCTTTTCTGTTTCTATGTGCTTACCATACTCTTTCGAATTGGTTCAATAGTTTCCATAGATTTAATAGTTCCGAACAATTTTTTTGCGATGAAACACCTGCATGAGACGTCTGCTTGCTTTCGCAATAGGGCAAATTTTGAACCCCCTATCCACCTGATTACAAGATGGCATTCGCTTATTCTGGCATCCTCGACCTGCACACTTATGGAATGCCTTATGGTTATCCTTCCTGCCTTTAAAGACTGCTGTCTCCATGAATTTTACATGCGGCATTAGTGTACTCGGATTTCCCTGTTGATTGCATTTGAATTAACATACTCCAGTGGAATTAATTGTTCACGTTATGCCATAACGCAACAAGCATAACCTTACCACTTAACATTTTGTTCAGAGCGTACACCAATAAAGGTATCATTCTTCTTTTTCGCTCTTCCCGATTAACGAAGCGTTGTCCAAGCATTCACATTACATTAACCATATCGTACTATCTTAGCCCTTAACCCATTCAGAAGACATGTGACATCATACTTTTCTCACGAATTTCTGACACTCTATTCGGTTCACGACCTTTCGATTTGGAACATTGTCAGAGAGGTGTCGCACCAGTACGGATTCTCCGTGTAAGCACGCTCTCCTAAGATTTGTTAGTGAAATAACAAGATTAATTAAAATTCAAAGAACTTATGTAATCAATCAAATGCAACCCTTTGCAGGTCGCACTACACTTAATTGAGATAGAACGGCAGATTATTCCACCAGTCCCTCGCAGAACCGTACGAGCGGAATTCCCGCATACGACTTCTCATCTTATCGTTTTGCTGTCTGTTGCAAGTTTATATATTGTGAATAATTCTCAGTTTTGGTAGTGCAAATATACGTTTAAATTCTATAAAAGCATTAGAGTTGTAACTCTTTTTACGTCCACCTCTGAGATTTAGCATTTTATACCAAAAAAATAGGGCTTTGTCGTAGATTAAGTTCAAGAATTTATAGTTCCCACGTATCGCAAAATATTGATAAATACCTTGTAATTTGCGAGTTATAGCTTGTTGTTGCTCTTTTAACTTTTTGTGTCGGTTTGCTTTTATCAAATCATATAATTCCTTGATTATCCGTGTTTTAGATTTGTTGCGTGTTTTGCGTTGAATAACGTTACTACCGAAACTTGATTTTGTCCAATAATGTGTAAATCCCAGAAAATCAATCGTATTCTTTCGTTCCTTGTTCTGTGGTGCGAAATTTTGCAGTCTGCTCTTTTCCAAACTTAATTCAAGTCCGTATTTCTGTAAACGCTGGGGCAAAACTTTGTATAATCTTTCTGCATCGCTTTGATATTCAAGTCCTATAATAAAATCGTCGGCATATCTAACTATAAAAATATCGCCTTTAAGCAAAGGTTTTATCTCTTTTATTATCCTGTTATCAATGACTTCATGTAAGTAAATATTTGCCAAAAGTGGCGAAATAATTCCACCTTGTGGCGTTCCACTTTTATTGTCTAACTTTTGTTTGCCATCAATTATTGCCGTCCTTAACCATTGATTTATAAGCCAATTCAATGTTCCATCATTTACACGTTTGTTTAATATCTCAAACGTATGTTTGTGGTCAAAATTATCAAAACAACCTTTTATATCTGCATTAATAAAATTGTCTAAAAAACCAACGAATTAATCATAAAGGGTATCACATTTTTTAGTTACTTTATCTGTTTTTATTACGATTTTAACTACTGTAAAAATAAGTCTTTTTTTGAAATAAATCAATTAAAACGTTTCAAAATCATCATCTGATTTGTCTTTGTTTGATAAATTCATATTAAATCCTTTATTTTTATGTTCTTTAATTTCGTATTCTTGTTTATTTTCCTGTTTAATAATCACGTTTTTGTGTTCATTTTGTGATGATTATCAATGATTTGTAAAAATCAATTTTGCATATATATCATTAAAATTATAATATAATTAGATAGTTATAAAT
>JAOZTW010000070.1 GCA_029938985.1 Bacteroidales bacterium
TTATTTTAAAATCCTCATTTACAATAAGTAAACTGCGGTATTTAAAAAATAAAATGCCTTGTACTTTAAACTTATGAAAAACGCCAAAAGTTTTCTCTACTTTTCAGTATTATTTCATTTTCACTTTTTATGAAAAAAATTATTTTATTTATTGCATATTATAACATACAAAGTACCAGTATTTAACAATACAATACAAACATTATTATAAAAAAAAATTGAAAAAAAGTTCAGTTTTTTTTGTTAGTTAAAATTTCTTTTTTACCTTTGCATTGCAGTTGTGAAATTGATATTCACAATGGGCCCATAGCTCAGCTGGTTAGAGCACCTGACTCATAATCAGGGGGTCCTTGGTTCAAGCCCAAGTGGGCCCACCCCCTTAAAATCCTCACATTTTTGTGAGGATTTTTTTATTATAACATAGCACCGTAAACGATAATTTGGAATTTGGAATTAGAAATTGAGTTGTTTCTGAAATTCAGTAATTTACGTTGCAAATATTTTTTAATTTATTAGTAAGTCGTTAATTATACTTATAATAAAAATATGAAAATAAACCTACCTTATATTACCTATGAAATTACATCTGTTTGTAATTTGAAATGTAAGTATTGTTACAATTTTTGGAAAGCTCCTGATACAGCAGAATTTACTGATTTTAATTCATACAAACAAGCCAAAAAGACATTAAATAAAATTTTCAAATTAGCTGATGTAAAACATATTACATTTACGGGTGGAGAACCTTTTATGGCAGAACGGTTTCAAGAGTTGGTTTTGTTTACTCGTTTAAAACAAAAAACTGTTACTGCAACTTTAGTTGCAGATTCGAGGCTTCGCTAATGTAGTTTTTTCTACAAAAAAATATAGAATCATAGTTACTTTGTTTTTTTTGCATTTATGAAAAATGCCGTTTTTTTTAGTTTTTAATTTTATAAACATCTGAAATATAACAAAATAAATTTACAATAATATTTTCATGAACAAACCCTGTTATTTTAATATGCCTTAATCAATCATAATAGTAAGAGCCAAGCCAACTCCAAATGATTTTGGAGACATTTTTCCAAGAACGTCATAAGGGGTGTTTACAACGAGAATGAAATTTTCTGCATGTTCAATTGTAAAACCCATATTTAGAGTTAGTAAATAATTATTTAGAATGCTTTCCTTAAAATAAGATGACGAATAGTTTGCTCCAAGAACAAATTGTAATTTATTTGTAACAAAATAACCAAAATCTGTTCCTATAAAAATATCGCTATAATGATTTACATTACTTGAAGATATGTATTTTTGAAATTGAAAATCAGAATCAATTGCAAATTTATCGGTTAAACTCAAAGAGGTTACAAATCCACCAGCATAAGACATTGAATTTTCGAAACCCTTAAACGTTTTATTTCCAATAGGAGTGTTTAAACCTGCCAAAAGTCCTGTGGTAAATATATCGCCAAAAGGGAGTTTGTATTTCATTCCTAAATTTATCATATTCACATTTGTAGGTACTTTTACTCCAATTTCCATGTTTTTAAAAGCTCCATAACTAAATCTAAAACCTGTAGATGCCTCCGAATTTATACTATCATTTGTCGAGAATGAATTTTGTAAACCTCCATCACTTGTCCACACACTGTTAGTTAATGAAACACCAAAAGATGGCTCAAATTCAATAGTTTTGTTACCTACAGTGTTGGTACACATAGTTGACAGTTTTGATGCAGATAAACCTCCAACTTGTGAATACAAATTAAAACTTATTAATAATACTATTCCAAGTAAAATTTTTTTTTTTGTCATTTTTATAAATTATTTAATATTATTTTTTTTTACAAAAGTAAATAATTTTTATAAGTTATCAATACCTAAATGTTGGTATTTTATTTGTTTTTTTATAAATACTTGTTTATTTGTTATTTATATTATTTTAAAATTCTAATTTACAAAATAAAACTTTGATTTAATCTTTTTTTAATAAACTTAAAAATTTTATATTGTTAAAAATATTATTTTTTTTATGGAATAATAATGATATTGTATCTAATGAGCAAATATGTCATATTTAAAACTAAGTGAAAAAAAAATAACTAACACTAATCTACTTGTTTATTTTGTTTTTTTTAATAATTTAAAAACAAATAAACGGTGTATATTGGAGTTACTTATTATATCATTTTCACTAATAAAATTTATTAATCATTAAAAAATAAAAAACCATGAAATATCAAATTAGAATAATATCAATAATAATAATATTACTTTTTCTAAGTAGTTTATCTTTTTCACAAGTGAGTCTTAAATACAATAGATGTGCTTCCAAAAATGCAATTTATGAAGATGTATATGATGAAGAGTCTGGTGAGGTATCAACGGTTGTAGTAGAGTCTGATTCGCATGGTAATGCAAGTGGTAATCAATACGACCTTGCGGTTGATGGAGCTTTTGAAGGGGAAACAATCACTGTTTTACATCTTTACACGGGGGAAGGTTTTGATTTTAGCTTGCCACAAGCTGCTCTAAAAGAAAAAGGATTTTCGGTATATCGTTTTATGAATGCTCCACCAAGTCCAGAAGAATTAAAAGAGGCTTTGGATAAATCTTGTCAGTTTTGGTTAATTTCAAGTAGTACTCAAATGCTTACAGACGAACATGTTAAAGTTATAAAAGAATTTTTTGATGCAGGTCATGGAGTTTATATTTGGGGCGATAATGATCCTTATTATGCAGATGCTAATTTTTTGGCAGAAGCACTTTTTGAAGGCAAAATGCTTGGAAACTATTGGGGTTCAAAAGTTGTGGGGTTAAAAGATAAAAAGAATAATAGCGGTTTGGTTAAAAATCATTTGATAACTACTGGTTTACAATTTGTTTACGAAGGTATTACTATTGCAGCTATCCAAGATAATCAAATGTTGAAACCTTTGATTTACAACTCAGAAGGAAATATTGTGGCTGCAACTTACGAAAGCAATGGTAAACGTGCAATTTTAGATGGTGGATTTACTCGCCTATATGTATCGTGGGACGAGGCAGGAACAGGAAGATATGTGAAAAATGCTGCTACTTGGTTATCAAATATTGAGAGATTTGAAGGTGAGTAAAAGTAATTAAAAGGTAAGTAATAGAATATAATTTATAAATTAAATTGAAATTTTTCATTTTAATATGCCTAAGTGAAAAAGAAAAAATATCAAAATATTAAATCAATTAAAATTAAATAGTTATGAAAAATATATTAAAATTTACATCAATAATACTAATAATTATTATCTCAGCAAGTTTTTTAAATGCACAAAATGTGCAAAATGCTTATAACGAGTGTGCTGGCTCTAATGTAATTAAGAAAAAAAGGTATAATAAAATTTCCAAAACAGAAGATTATGTAGAGGTTGAAGCTGACGGTTATGGCAATGCAGATGGTAATCAATATGACCTTGCTGTTGATGGAGCTTTTGAGGGACAAACAGTTACTGTTTTACATCTTTATACTGGCGAAGGTTTTGATTTTAAATTACCTGAGGCAGCTCTTAAAGAAAAAGGATTTTCTGTATATCGCTATCTGAACGCACCACCAAGTCCAGAAGAACTAAAAGAATCTTTGGATAAATCTTGTCAGTTTTGGTTGCTTTCAAGCAATGTTCAAATGCTTACAGACGAACATGTAAAAGTAATAAAAGAATTTTTTGATGCAGGACATGGAGTATATATTTGGGGTGAGAACGAACCTTATTACGCTGATGCTAATTATCTTGCAAATGCTCTTTTTGGTGGTGAAATGCTTGGTAACTACCATGGAAACCAAGTTGTGGGATTAAAAGACAAAGAAACAAATAGTGGATTAATTAAAAATCATTTGATAACTACTGGCTTACAATTTGTTTACGAGGGTACTACAATTGCTACTATTCAAGATAATCAAATGTTAAAACCATTGATTTATAACTCAGAAGGAAATATTGTTGCGGCCACTTATGAAAGCAATGGAAAACGTGCAATTTTAGATGGTGGTTTTACCCGACTATTTATGTCTTGGGACGAGGCTGGCACTGGACGATATGTAAAAAATGCTGCGGCTTGGCTTGTTAACTTAGAAGAACTTGGAGGTAAATAATAATTAAAGGGCGTTTTTGATACTCAAATTTTTGCAAAATAAGTATTATAAAATTCAATTTTTGAGTTTGATAAATGCCCTTAAAAAACATACATTATGAAAATATACAAATCAAAAATTTTAGTAATAATAATCATTTTATTTATATTGGGTTGTGCTGAAATAAATAATAAAAATAATTTTTCAAAAATCATAAATACAAAGAATAATATTGATAGTTCAAAAATAGAACTGATAGTTGAAAGAGGAGCATTTCATTACGATAAGTTTGTTCTTCTGGATACTACTATAACTTTTTATCCTTCATCAAATAAATTTGATGAGAAATATGATAAATATAATCATATTTTGAAAAAAAATATTAGTAAACAAAAAAGAAATGAATTGATTAACTACATAATAGATAATGGTTTTTTTAAAATGAAAGACGAATACCATAATCAAACTTCATGTAATAGTCCACTAATTGTAACATTTAAACTTGGTGATAAAACTAAAAAAATAGTTTCGGACGATTTTGAACGTGATTGTCCTGAACTTTTAAAATATATTGAAAACCAGATAGTCATACTTCATAACAAAAATTTAGAAAGGATTTTTTTACCTGGATAATTTACAAAATAAAATTTTAATATAAAATAAAAATGAAAAATATAATAAAAATATCAACAATAATAATTTTACTTATTTTTACCGAAAACTTTGTATCAGCACAAAGTGTGTCAAGAGCTTATAACAAATGTGCTGGTTCTAATATAATAAGAGAGAAAAAGTATAACACAGACTTAGATGCAGAAGAATATGTAGAAGTAGAATCCGACGGATATGGCAATGCACAGGGTAGTCAATACGACCTTGCAGTAGATGGAGCTTTTGAAGGACAAACAATTACGGTTTTACATTTGTATAATTTTGATTTCAACAATACAGAACGAGCTTTAAAAGAAAAAGGTTTTTCGGTGTATCGTTACATGAATGCTGCTCCAACGCCTGAAGAATTAAAAGAAGCTTTGGATAAATCTTGTCAATTTTGGCTTATTTCGTCAAACACCAGAATGCTTACAGATGAGCATGTAAAAGTAATAAAGGAATTTTTTGATGCAGGACATGGAGTTTATATTTGGGGCGACAACGATCCTTTTTATGCTGATGCAAATTTTTTGGCAGAAGCACTTTTTGAGGGTGAAATGACAGGTGATTATATTGGTTCACAGGTAGTTGGTTTAAAAGATAGAAAAACAAGTAGCGGTTTGGTGAAAAATCATTTGATAACTACAGGTTTACAATATGTTTACGAAGGAGTTACTATTGCTGCTATTCAAGATAATCAAATGTTAAAACCTTTGATTTACAACTCCGAAGGAAATATTGTTGCAGCAACTTATGAAAGCAATGGAAAACGTGCAATTTTAGATGGTGGTTTTACTCGCCTCTACGTTTCGTGGGACGAAGCAGGTACAGGTAGATATGTGAAAAATGCTGCGGCTTGGCTTGTTAACTTAGAAGAGTTTGAAGATTAAAATATTGTTTCACAAAATAAAAAAGGCGTTTTTCACGAGTGTCAAGCTCAAGGCTTTTTTAAAATATTAGAATTATAGTTTACCTTTGTAAATGAACATTTGAATATTTCAAAAGTAACAAAAAAATTGATACTCATGAAAAACGTCTTAAAATAATTGTTTTAGAAACCAAGCAAAACACCTGCATTAAAACCAATATTCATGTTTTTGTCCGAAAGATTATCAAAACCGTTAATGTTCATTACTCCAACATCAAAACGTGCTTCTACAAAAAATGTTAGTAAATTCATAAATTCTTTTTCCAAACCTGTTCCAAAGTTAAAACCAAAATCCAAAGGTTTAGTACTCTCAAAATCAAAATCAACAGAAGTAACAACAGCGTCTAAAGAACCAGCTTTTCGGGAAGTCTCTCCACTTAAAGCATAACTCATATAAGGACCTGCTATTAAATAAACTGGAATTATTGGAATATTAACTTTTAAATTCATAGGAAAATGCAAATAATTAATTGTAGATTTGCCAACATTTTCTACTCCTAAAATATCATATTTGTATTTTACACCTTTCTGAAAATACATAAATTCGGGTTGGAAACGAATGAATGGAATTATTTTAATGTCAAGCATTGTTCCAAAATCGTAACCTGTTTTAAATGCCATATCGTCTTTTAATAAATTATCTGTAGTGTATCTTGATAATGATAAACCTCCTTTCGCCCCAATTTTAAACTGTGCCTGCACTCCAATTGCCGACAACATAAAGATAACCACAAGTGTGGTAGAAAATAATTTTTTCATAATAGTTTTGTTTTAAGATTAATAATAAATTGTAATTAGTAAAAAAGTCGTTTTTTACGAGTGTCAAGTTCAAGGCTTTTTTTAAATTCTATAATTGAAGTTTACCTTTGTAAATGAGCATTTTAATATTTCAAAAGTAACTAAGAAATTGATATTCGTGAAAAACGTCGTAAAAAATTTATTGTTTGATAAATAATAAACTGAAAAAATGTAATAAAAATTGTAATAAATGTAAAGAATAAATAATAATTTTGAATTATATTAATTATAACTTTATTAAATTGTGTGTTAAGATTATTCTACTTCAAATTTATAATTTGAATTTGAAGCATGATTTTCTAATAAATCTCGAAAACTAAAATTCTTGATATTTGCATGGTCAAAATCTTGTTTAGATAAAACAATAATTTGTTCTTTTGGAAAAACATTTATATTTTGTTTCATATTTTCTAACATTTCTAATGGGTGTTGTTTTTCAATTAATTTTTCCAATTTTTTTATTTTTTTATCTTGTTTCCAAATTATTATCTTATCCGATTTGATTATTTTAAATTCGTCAAATTCATTTTTCCTGTCAATACATAAATTTGTTCTATTTAATTTATAAATATCAATAATATTTTGAGCTTTTTTGTTATTTGCAATAATTTCTATACCATCTGTTTTTCCTGTAAAATCAAACTTAAAAAAATCATCAAAAAAATAATTTTCACTATCAGGTTTTATTAAAGGAAAATATTTATCGTAGTTACCACCTTTTATTTTGTTACAATTTCTACAAATAATATAAAGATTAGTCCACTCTAAAGCCTCATCGGGATATATAGAAGAAGGTTTAAAATGTTCAATTTCTTTTGCTACATCATTACTAAAAATTGCATCACAGAAAGAACAATGA
The DNA here is from genome assembly GCA_029938985.1 of Bacteroidales bacterium. Taxonomy (GTDB): domain Bacteria; phylum Bacteroidota; class Bacteroidia; order Bacteroidales; family JAOZQN01; genus JAOZQN01. The sequence continues at coordinate 7,327 of JAOZTW010000070.1, forward strand.
TTATCAGTCATTTCTATCAATTTAACTTTCAGGCAATTATAAAGTGTTGTATAAGAACTTAAACTAAAATTTGGAGTCTTTTTTTTCTTTTTTTCTTTTGGGTTTAAACTATTATATTTATCTACTTTTGCTTTCCATTCTTCCGTTTTTTCTTCTTGTATAGTATTGCCTTTTTTGGTTTTTTGCAATAAACAAGCAGGAGTAATATCTGGTTTTCTTATAATTTTTCTCATTATTTCTCTTATTTTTGCAAAATAAATTGTAATTGTCTAAGCTCCCTTCTTAAAATATTGCGAACTTCTTCGCCTTTTTCGCTCAAATTTTTCACAATTTTTTCAAATTCATTATCCGAAATAGTACGAGTATTATTTATTATTTCCTCTTTCATTAAATTAAAATCATCAAACTTTTCTTCAATTTCTTTATTAAAAATAGAAGTAGATTCAAAAACATCTGTAATAATATGTTTAGAACTTGTTCCTTCTTCAATATCTACAAGTTCGGTAATTATGTTTTCGTCTTCTAATTTTAACAAAAAAATGTTAGTTTTGCTAACTGATTGTATAACAAACGGACTGTGAGTAGTTACAATAAATTGTATTTTTGGAAAAATATCATGTAAAGTACGTAAAATTGTTTTTTGCCATTTTATATGTAAGTGAGTATCAATTTCATCTATTAACACAATGCCATGAATACTTTCGGGCTTGTCAATATCAAAGTTTTTTTCCCAAGCCCTTATTATCATATCCAAAATCCAGCGAAACGATGTTTTAAAACCAGCGGATAAGGCTTTAAACGGAATTTCGTTCTCAGTATTAGTTGCTGTTTTAAAATAAAATGTTTTTTCTCGGTAGCTTGATAATATTACTCTGTTTTTCAATTCTTCAGCATTATTAAATATTTTTGTGATAATTACTTGTATTTGTTCAAAAGCCTTACCTTGTGTTAAATAATCACTATATTCTTTATTATTATTCATTCCAAAAAGAGTAGAAATATTTTTGAAATTTTCGTCCATTCTTAAGTCCGAATTATGTTTATTTTCATTTCTTGAACTCCCATAAGCAGCAAACAAAAAATCTCTTTGTATTTTTTTTATTAATTGTTCCGATTTTTTCCTTTCTTCATTATTGCTTATCAAAATAGCTTTATCATCTGTAGTAATTTCATATTTTAGTTTATGCGTAATTTCTTTTTTATTTTCAATAACTGCCAATTCTATTTCTAATTCCGATTCTATTTCAATGTTTTTAATTACATTTCGCCACTCGGTATCAACCATTGGTCTAACAATATTTGAAATAGCAATTGCAATTAATTGCAAAATAGTAGTTTTTCCTCTCCCATTTATGCCCAAAAAAACTGTATTTTTTTTATTAAAATTTAATAATGCCTCTTCAAAACATTTTACATTTTTCACAGAAAGTTTCTTTATTTTTAAATCAATTTTTTCAACTAATTGATTAGGTGAAATTGTTTTTTGTTTAAAACTAACATTTTTAGTTGTATCAAAAAAAATTGTTTTAATATTATTATAAAGATACCTACGAAATAAAGCATATTCATAACTTGCATCTGTCCTTTTTTCCAGTTCATCTAAAAAAAAAATTTTCGCTTTTTGTATATCTTTAAATTGAATAGTTAAAATATCTAAAAATTCATTCATAACGAGTCTAATTTTATTTCTTTCAATTACTAAAGGCTCTCTATTTAATTTTAAAATATCAATTGTTACTTTTCCTTGTTCTGTAAGTCCATAAATTCTTCCATCAGGAAAAAAAGATAAATGTTCTTCGGGATTGTCATATTCTGGATTTAATAATAAGGGTTTTTCTTGCAAAGAAAGAATATCATATCGCCAGTCTTTTTTATTTATTGGATGTTTGGCAACCACCTCACCTTCTATAGGATAGTGTTTGTTTTTTTTATTACATTCCATACATACAGGTATCAAATTACTCCACTCATAAACAAGCCATGGATATATGGATTTAGGGCGAATATGTTCTATTACTGGAGAAAAACCAGGCATTAATTTAGATTCACAATAAGCACATTTACCATGATAAATTTCTTGTAACCTATTTTCAACTTCTTTATGTTTGTAAATATCTGGTGCGTGTTTAATTACTCCATTTAATACCTTTTCAAGTGCTTTTTCTGTTTTTTTAGCAAGTAAAACTCTTGGTATATCGTTATAATCTTTAGAAACGTGTATCATTTTTTTTATATTAAAAAATTAAAAATGTTTTGCAAAAGTAGATTTTTTTTTTTATATTAAAAATAAAAAAGTAATTTTGTTTTTTAATCAAACACTTAAACACACCATATATAATGAACCAAGTAAAAATTCTTTGGATAGACGATGAGATAGATTTATTGAGAGTACAAATATTATTTCTTGAAGCCAAAGGTTATCACACCGATACGGCTAATAATGGCGAAGATGCCTTAGAAATGCTTCAAGCACAAAAATTTGATATAATCTTTTTGGACGAACACATGCCTGGCTTAACAGGCTTGGAGGTTTTGCCACGCATAAAAGTTATAACTCCCACTACACCAGTTGTTATGGTTACCAAAAGTGAGGCAGAAGATATTATGGACGAAGCAATTGGTTCAAAAATATCTGACTACCTAATAAAACCAGTAAACCCTAATCAGTTGTTGCTTTCTATAAAAAAACATGTTGACCTAAATAGAATTATTACTGAAAAAACTACATCAAAATATCAAAGCGAATTTACTAAACTCGCAATGCAAATTAACGAAACTTCAACTTATGAGGACTGGACAGATGTTTATAAAAAGCTAATATATTGGGAATTAGAATTAGAGCGAACCAGCGATAATACTATGGATGAGGTTTTACTTATGCAAAAAGATGAAGCAAATCTTGGATTTTCAAAATTTATAAAAAGGAATTATAAATCATGGATGGAGGAAGATTCTCAAACTCGTCCTTTTTTAATACAAGATGTGTTTAAAAGACGAATTTTTCCTCATCTTGATAATGACGAAAATGTGTTTTTAATAATAATTGATAACTTTCGTTTTGACCAATGGAAAGTTCTACAACCTCTGTTTAGCGAGCATTTTATTTTAGAAAAAGAAGAAATTATTTCTACAATTTTACCAACAGCAACCCAATATGCCCGCAACTCAATGTTCTCAGGATTAACTCCTTTGCAAATTTCTGAAATGTATCCACATCTATGGTCTTACGAAGAAGAAGAAGGTGGGAAAAACGAATTTGAAAAACAACTTGTAGAGACATTATTTAAAAGATACCGTAGAGATGTTTCTTTTAGTTTTAATAAAGTTTTTAATGATTATCATGGTAAAAAAGTTATTTCTAATTTAAAAACCAATTTACGAAAACAACTCAACATTGTGATTTACAATTTTGTAGATATGCTTTCGCATGCTCGCACAGACATGCAAATGATTAGAGAACTGGCAAAAGACGATGCTGCATATCGCTCATTAACAAAAACTTGGTTTGAACACTCTTCACTTTTAGGGCTTATTAAAGAATTGAGAAACAAAGATGTAAAAATAGTTATTACAACTGATCACGGAACAATAAAAGTTCAAAATCCAGTAAAAGTAGTTGGTGATAAAAATACAACAACAAATCTTAGATATAAACAAGGTAAAAGCTTAAAATACAAGCGTAAAGAGGTGTTTGAAATAACAAAACCACAAGAAATAGGATTACCAAAATCAAATCTTAGCTCTTCTTTTATTTTTTCTATGAACAGAGATTTTTTTGTGTATCCTAATAATTACAACTATTATTTGAATTATTATAAAGACACTTTTCAACATGGAGGTGTTTCTATGGAAGAAATGCTTATTCCATTGCTTACATTTAAACCTAAATATTAAGAATTAGGAATTTTTACATTTTATCTGTACCACGAGCTAAAGCACGTGGCAACTGATAAATAGGTAACAGAATTTCAACTGTATTTCAACAAAATTTCAAAATTATGCTTAAGCAAAATTATTCCTTAAAAAAACACAACACTTTTGGTGTTGCAGTAAAATGCAAATATTTTATTGAACTTAAATCAATAGAAGAAATAGAAGCATTTTTAAAAGAAAAAAAATATAAAAACCTACATAAATTAGTAATAGGCGAAGGAAGTAATATACTTTTTACAAAAGACTATAAAGGCATAATAATAAAATCACAAATATCTGGTATTGAACTAATAAAAGAAACAGATGAATTTTATTATGTAAAAGTGGGTTCTGGAATAATTTGGGATAATTTTGTGGAATATTGTGTGGAAAAAAACTGGCAGGGAGTTGAAAACTTATCTTCAATTCCTGGGACAGTTGGTGCTGCACCAGTACAAAATATTGGAGCTTATGGTGTTGAAATTAAAGATGTTCTGCACAGTGTAGAATATATAGATTTAAGAGATGGTAGTTTAAATGTTTTATCAAATAATGAATGTAAATTTGCTTATCGAGACAGCATTTTTAAAAACGAACTAAAATCCTCAATAATAGTTAGTAATGTAGTTTTAAAATTAAACAAAAAACCAGTTTTTAATACTAATTTTTTAGGTATAAAAAAAGAATTGGACAAACTAGAGGAAACAAATATTAAAAATATACGAAATATTATTATTAAAATTAGAAATTCTAAACTACCTAATGTTAATGAATTAGGAAATGCTGGAAGTTTTTTCAAAAATCCAATTGTTAATGATATTTTATTTTTAAAACTGAAAAATTCACAATCAGAACTACCTTATTTTAAACTTCCTAATAAAAAATATAAAATTCCAGCAGCATATTTAATTGATAAATGCGGATTAAAAGGTTTTAAATATAAAAATGCTGGAATTTATAAAAATCAACCACTTGTACTTGTTAATTACGGCAAAGCTACTGGACAAGAAATATTTGAACTCTCCAAAATAATATTATCAAAAGTGAAACAAAAATTTGGAATAGAATTAAAACGAGAAGTAAATGTTTGGTAGTGAAAATTAATATGCCTAAGAAATTGTCAAAAATTAATTTTGGAAACTGCGTTTTTATTTTTCAAAAATAATTTTATGTACTCATACAAAAGTTTTTACACATTTATCTTTTGTTAATCTATTGGTTTATAATTACATAATTGTATCATTGAACCATTGAATAATTGTATCATTCGACATTTTTCATAAATGCAAATTACTGCGTTTTTTTGATTATTTTAAAATCCTCATTTACAATAAGTAAACTGCGGTATTTAAAAAATAAAAATGCCTTGTACTTTACACTTATGAAAAACGCCGTAATTATCATATTATAAGTGTTTTATAATGCTTTTTTAATAGTATATAAGTAAAATTAATTTTATAAATTATTGATAATCAATATAAAATGAAAGCAAAAACTTTAGTAAATAATTAACCATTTAAACTTGTTCTTTTGAATTTTATCTTCTTCAAAAAAAT
>JAOZTW010000993.1 GCA_029938985.1 Bacteroidales bacterium
ATTTTAAAATAATCAAAATAACGCTGTAATTTGCATTTATGAAAAATGCCCAAATTACATATACAAATCTATTCCACAATAATTGTAGAAACAACAGATTTACCATCAAAGTTAAATCTAATTAAATAAATACCTGCTTCCGATTGTAAATCAATAGTAGAATTTTGATTAATAGTTTCTTTATAAACAAGTTTACCAGTAACATCAGTAATTATTACTTCTGACTTTTCTATATTATTAGGTAATGAAATATTAATTATTCCTGTTGTAGGATTAGGAAATATATTAATACCCGTTTCTGCCAGTTCTTCAATTGATGTAGCAACTTCTAACAACGCATTTTCACTTGTTGCTTCTCCACAAGTTCCTGTAACTACCACATTGTAATTTCCTGCTTCATCAGTTGTAACCGAAAGTATTTGATATGTATTTTGGTTTGCTCCATCAATATCTGCACTTTCAAATTTCCATTGATATGTTAAATTACCTCCGTCTGCTATTACTTCAAAACTTACATTATCACCAGTAGTTGCGTTTACTCCTTGTGGTTGAGTTGTTATAGAAGTTGCATTGTCTAATGTAATTGTTACATTATCTGTGTTTACGCAAGCTCCATTATATAGTGTCCAACTTAAAGTAACAGGTGAAGTAGTTATTGTTATTGAAGTATTATTAAAGCTATCATCGTTAATTGTTGCGGTTCCATCTGTAACTGCCCATTCTCCTGTTCCAGGTGTGGGGTCATTTCCTGATAATTGATAATCAGCTTCACATGTATTATCATTGTCTCCTGCTACGGCAGTTATTAAATCACTTACAGTAATTGTTATTTCTAAGCAATTAGATACTCCGCAAGCCGAAGTCTGCCAACGACCATAATATGTTGTTGTTTCTGTTGGCGAAACTGTTGCTGCTACTGGCGTACCGTCGCATGAGCCAGAATACCAAGCAAATGTACTACCCGTACCCCCTTCGTAAGAAAGTGTTGTGCTTTCGCCACTGCAAATTTCGGT
>JAOZTW010000604.1 GCA_029938985.1 Bacteroidales bacterium
AAATCTGGCGTTTTTCATAAGTGTAAAGTACAAAGCATTTTTATTTTTTAAATACCGCAGTTTACTTATTGTAAATGAGGATTTTAAAATAACCAAAACAACGCAGTAATTTGCACTTGTTATGCTATTTAGACTTTTCAGGTGTAAACCAATTCCTAATTTCTAATTTTTATATCTCTTATCATCATTTGTAAATTTGTTTTGTTTCTAAATTCATTTTCTACAATTGAATAACAAATATCAAATGGCTGTCCTGTTTTAATTTTATCATAAAAATGTCCCATAGAAAATCCTATTCCAGAAATATAAGTTTCTCCATCATCAGTAATTTCTAATTTCAAATGACTATGATCACTACCAACTGTCCTGCTATTGCCTGTGGCAACCACATTTTTACTAACAAAGATAGGAGTCATATTTTGTGGTCCAAAAGGCGAAAATTGTTTTAAAATTCTGTAAAATTTTTGCGTAATTTCCTTTAAAGTTATAACATTATCAACATTAATATTGGGTATTAACTGTTCGTCGGTAATGTTTTTACTTACTTCTTTTTCAAATTCTTCTGCAAATTTTTCAAAATTTTCTTTTTTCATGGTCAAACCTGCAGCATATTTGTGTCCACCAAATCCTTCGAGCAAATAATTACATGCGTTTATTGCATTATACACATTAAAACCCTCTACCGAACGAGCCGACCCCGTAAGCATTCCTTTTGATTCTGTGAGTATTATAGTGGGTCTGTAATAGTTTTCGGTTAAACGAGAAGCTACAATTCCAACAACTCCTTTATGCCATTCGGAATTAAAAAGAACAGTTGTTTTTTTGTCTTGAAGTTCTGTATTGTTATTTATTTTTTCAAGAGCTTCTTGTGTAATACTTTGGTCAAGATTTTTACGAGTAATATTATGCTCATCAATCTTTTTAGCAAACTCTTCTGCTTTTTTTGCATCATTTTCAATTAGCAATTCTACAGCTTCTTTTCCCGATTTTATCCTACCAGCTGCATTAATTCTTGGTCCTATTTTAAAAACACAATCCGAAATAGAGAGTGGCTTCCCCTCCTCTATTTTTGCTATTTTTTTCAATACCTTTAATCCTTCATTTTTTGTGTTTTGAATTTGAATTAATCCAAAATGTGCAAGCACTCTATTCTCTCCAGTAATTGCCACAATATCAGAGGCTATACTTATTGTTACAAGTTCAAGAAGGTTGTATAAATTCTTTTTATCTAAATTATTTTTTTCAGTATAAGCTTGTGCCAATTTAAAACCTACTCCACAGCCCGATAACTCATCGTAAGGATAATTACAATCAGGACGTTTGGCATCAATCACAGCAACTGCATCTGGAATTATTTCTCCAGCTGTGTGATGATCACAAATAATAAAATCTATATTTTTTTCACGAGCATATTTTACCTGTTCAATTGCTTTTATTCCACAATCTAAGGCAATTATAAGCGAAAAATTATTTTCAGCAGCATAGTCAATTCCCAAAGTAGAAATTCCATAACCCTCTTTGTATCTGTCGGGAATATAGAAATCTAAATTATTGTAAAAAGTTTTTAAAAATGTATAAACAAGTGCTACTGAGGTTGTGCCATCTACGTCGTAATCTCCATAAATCAATATTTTCTCTTTGTAGCTAATGGCATTTTCCAAACGTTCAATAGCTTTGTCCATATCTTTGAGTAAGAATGGATTATGCAATTGCTCCAAACTTGGTCTAAAAAATGTTTTTGCTTCGTCAAAATTTGTTACTTCACGTTGCAATAATAAATTTACAAGAAATTCATTTATATTTAATTCCTTTTGTAATTTATTAACCTGTTCTTTATTAATTGGTTCTCGTAATTTCCAGTTTTTATTCATATTAAAAATCTATTGCTCGTACCTTAAATATTGTTTGTAAATTCTTGTTGTATCTACCATTCATATCAAATTTCCATTCCCAATTATCCTCAAATTTATTTTTTGGAAAATCAACAAAAACTAATTGATTTTCGTATTCCAAAACATTATTTTTATTGAAATTCAGTTCCTTATAATCTGTTATTAAACATGTTTTGTTTACTTTTAAACTGTTTAAATGATTTTGTTGAATATATTTTTGAAAATCTTTAATTTCTTTGGGCGAATATAAATTTTGATTTTTCAAATAGCTTGTAATTAAAATATCAAGTTGGTTTAACAGATTTACTGAAACTATAAAATCTGGTTTTATAATTTCTGGAATACCAAAATTTGATATTTTTGGTATCAAATCTGTTAATCTAATTTTTTTTGCATTCCTTTTTTGAGATAAAGCTACTGTTTCCAACACTGTTTCAGCCAAACCTGTAATATCGGTTTCAATAAATTTAAGATTAGGAATTTTTTTTGCTTTATACAAAATTTCTTTTTGGTGAAAAATATCTATTAGAAAAACTGTTTCAAATATTTTACTAAGTTCAATTACAGGAATATCAAGCCACCACCCACTACCTAATATAACTGCAATTTTATTGTTTTTATTTTTTGCAGATTTTAAAATAAATTTTTTGGTGTTCTCCAAATGCGATTTCCAATTCTCTTTTTCGTGAAAATATCTATTTATTATACCCTTTTGGTCTATTTTATACTTAAATTTTCTATGAATTTTTGACACGGTATTTTTTTAAATAAAAATAAAAAAAATCATTTAATTTATTTAAAAAAATGATTTTTGATAGTTTTTTATTGAATTTGAATTGATTTGTAAATTGTAGATTACTCTATTTTATCACTAAAATTATTAGCAAAATTTGAAGACTCCTCTTGTACGCTATACATACCAAAAGTATTGTTATTAACAATATTATTATAAAAATTTGAATGACTTGAATAACAAGCAATTGCAACTCCTTGATTATTAGTAAAATTAGAATTTGAGCAATTAACATAAGAAGAGTTTAAAGAAACAACTCCGTATGCCCAATCCAAACCATCTATATTATCAATAATATGACCGTATTCAAAATTGCAATTTGAAATGTAACTACCCAAAGATGATTTGAAAAATATATTTGCCCAATTTCCACTATCACCATCTCTGGTAAAATTAATTGGGTATTCTTCGGTAGCAACTGCAACAAGCGAGCCTTCTACAATTAAAATACCTAAATCAAAATCTGGACTTGAATAGTCATAATTTGTACCAGTATTAAATTTTACAGTTACACCAGATAAAATTGTTAATACATCTCCCTCAAAAATTGTAGCTTCTCCTTCAATTATATAAGGAGAATTCATTGGTGTCCACGTTCCACTAACATTATCTCCATCGGAAATAACCGTTTGCGAGATAGAGTTAAAAATAACACAAATAAATAATGCTGAAAATATAATTTTTTTCATAATAAATAGTATTCTAAAGGAATTAAAAATTAGGAATTGATTTACACATTTATGTTATTATGATTTAAAACTTTGTTTTATTAACATAAATTTTATAAATATTTGAGTTTTAAAGATATAAATTAATTCATAATTCCTAATTCCTGAAAAGTCGGGAAAACTATTCTTGTAATAATTAACTATCTGTTTTTCAAAGAA
>JAOZTW010000605.1 GCA_029938985.1 Bacteroidales bacterium
CACCGCTGGTGCAATAAAATAGATAAAAAATATTTGCTATTTGAAAAGATTATTTCCTTATCTCAATAAAAAGACCTTGATTATCTATAAGTACCCATACAAAAGTTTTTAGACATTTGTATTTCTTTAATCTATTGGTTTATAATCACATAATTGTATCATTGTACCATTGAATAATTGTATCATTCCTTATGAGCCTTCTTAATTTATTCTTCTTCTTGAAAAACCTTTATTTCAAAAGATAAATTAGTACTTGTTTTTTTTTGACCTGTTGATATTTTTATAACACCTCTTACTCCTTCATGTGTTTCAAATACAAAACACTCATCTTCAACAATATCTATAACTACAACACCATATTCGTCTCCAATATCAAAATGAGAAATAATTTCAATATTTTTAATTGTTTCAATTGTTAAAGAAGTATAGTCGCCAGTATATTTCATTAATTTAGTGTGATTTTGTCCATTCGCAGAAAAAGAACCTCCATTGATGGTAAACATGGCTTCAATAAACTCAGAATCTGGTGAACCCAATGTTTTTCCATAATTTGAATGGAAAGCTAATGCAATATCTCCATTTTCAGATGGTTCTACAACTTCACACAATATTGTATCATTTTCAATATCTTTTGTTATTTTTAAAAGCGGAGTAGATTTCTCAAACTCTGAAAGTGCATTGTTAAATTCTAATGTTATTAATTGATATTCAAGTATTTCTCCAACAATATTACTATGCAGAATTTTCACATAATAATTTAAAGTATTTACTTCATCTGAGGCTACATCAGACACTTGAAAAGTTAACGGAAATTCTTCTCCTCCAACTGCATCTAATGCAATAGATAGTTTATAAACATAAACTACACTTTCTGTTTGCTCCGAATAAACTGTGTCTAATATTAAATTTCCATCATTATAAATTTTAAAACTTCCTATTGCTCCATGTTCTTGAATATCTGGTGTAAGTATAATTTCAACATCATAAGTTTGTCCTGCTTCTACCATCATGGTACTTAACGAAGGATTTATAGTAATTATTGGAACACGAGGTACTTTTTTTTTGGGGAAACCAGTACAAGAGTGTGATAAAATCAACAACGAAAACAAAGTTAGTAAAATAAAAATAATATTTGTTTTTTTCATGATAAATAGGATTAAAAGTTATATTACTTAAAAATATTTTTTTTATAATTTTTAAATAGTATTTTTTTTGGATTAATTGAATGCCAAGCATTTAGTTTTTGCAACAAAAAATGCTACTTGTTGAATATCTGACAATTATACAAAACAAAGCAACTACTAATAAATGTAAAATAAAATATAAATATAGTAAAAAATAATTTAATAAATGAAATATATATCAAACAAAATGTGTAAATAAGTAGTTTTGTGGTGAATTATGTGAAAAAAAATATTATTTTAAATGGAAATATTAATATCAAATTTCCATTATATTATTGATAATTAAATATTTATTTAGTATAAATTGCAAACAACATTTTTTGGATTTTAGGAAAAATAAATTATATTAAAAATTAAGTAAATTTTATTTATGATATAAAAAGTCGGGAAAACTTTTCAGCAATTAAATTAATTTTTTTAGCAAGTTTCACAAGTGCAAATTTTTGGCGTTTTTCATAAGTGTAAAGTACAAGGCATTTTTATTTTTTAAATACCGCAGTTTACTTATTGTAAATGAGGATTTTTAAAATAATCAAAATAACGCAGTAATTTGCATTTATGAAAAATGCCAAATTTTTTCTTACTTTTCAATACTTGCGTCATAAAGTATTTTTGCTTCACATGTTAAACTTGATGTAGTTTTTGTTCCTGTTTCAGAACATGATTTTGCAGTTATTTTTAAAATTCCTTTTACACCTTCTGCTGTTTTAAAAGCTACATAATCACCTGCGTCAAGATTTGCAACTGCTACACCATTATATTCGTTGTTTGCAATACCATATTCTTCTTTAACAATCATTTCTTGCATGGTTTCAATATCTACGTTCTCATATTCACCAGAGTAGGTCATTAATTTAGTGTGATTTTGTTCTGCTCCAGAATAAGAAGCTCCATAGAATGTGTAAAAAATTTCTAACCAATAACTATCAGGCGAGCAAAGAGTATTTTCATAAGTTTCTTCATATATTAAAGCTATATCACCTCCTTCCGAGGGAGTTACAACTTCACAATTAATTGTTTCATCTTCTTCATTTATTGAAATTTTCAGCATTGGAGTACTTGTTGCAAAACCATTTATACCATTGTCGTATTCCAAAACCATTGAAGAAATATTTACAACTTCGTATTGTTTTGGTATCACAGTCATGTTGAAATTATAAATTGTTTTTTCTTGAGTTAATTCCTCAATAGCTTCAAAAGTTAGAGCAATTTGTTCATTTACATTTGCCTCAGAAGCAACAGTATATTGAAAATTATGAATTACAGAGGTTGTTTGATCGGTATAAATTATTTCATCTAAAAGTGTTGTACCTTCAAATATTGACAAACTGCTTACTTTCCCATTATTTAATGAATCTGGTTTTATTTTTATTTTAATATCAATTATTTCATTAGCAAATACTTCTACAATATCCTCTTCTGGTGTTACTTCTAATTCTAAAGCTCCAATCGCTGGTAAAATATTAATTACTAAATTATAAGATGAAATTTCATTTGTTATTCCTTCTGTTGCTTCAATTTTAAGAGTAACCTGCTCTTTTGTAAGTGTGTTTGCACTTACTGAAAATTGATAATTATAAATAACTTCAGTAGTTTGATTTGTATAATTTTTTTCATCTATAAGTGTTGTTCCATTATATATTGATATTGCTCCCACTTCTCCATTATTTATTTCATCTGGTGTTGCAATTATCTGAATATCAACTATTTCATTAGTGCCTACATCAACAATAGTTTCATCTGGGGTTACATCTAATTGTAAAGCCTTAATATTTGAAAAAACTTCCATACTGAAAGTGTAGCTTGTTTTATTTCCTGTATTAGCTTCAATTGCTTCAATTGTTAATGAAATTATTGCACCAAATTCAACCTCATCCGAAACTGTATATGTGTATTCATACAACACAGAAGTCTTTTGTTTTGAATAAGTTAAATCTAAAAGTTTAGTTTCTCCTTCAAGAATAGTTAAACTACCAACTTTTCCTTTATTCTCATAATCTGGCAAAATTTCAATCTCAATTTCAATTTCGGCACCAGGAAATACATTAACAATATTATCGTTTGGGCTAACAATTATTTCTAAATCAGTTGGTTCCACATTGTTACAATTAGTGAAGAATACTAATAAAACAATTGTAATAAATACTGTAAATACTAAATTTATTTTTTTCATTTTCATTTATTTTTAAAAGTTACAAAACAATTACTATGGGAAGATGCAATTACTCAATGATTCAACAATACAATTACGTGACTACAAACCAATAGATTAAAGAAATACAAAACACAACTAACTACAAATTCGGATACTCTCAGAAACTCTATAATAAAGTAACTAAAGTTTTTGCCTTCATAATTGTCAGATTATTAGATAGTTGTAGTTTTTT
>JAOZTW010000071.1 GCA_029938985.1 Bacteroidales bacterium
TACTTATTGCTTACAATTTTTTTTTTACTTTTTAAAAAAAATGTATTATATTTGCACTTTATAATAAAGTGAAAAAAATAAGGCGTATTAAAATAAATAGTTAACTATTTTAATATTTATAAGCCCAACCTGTATATTTACAGTTTTTAAAATTATTTTATTTTCACAAAAAACTAATTTTTAATTAAAATAAAAATGAAAAACAAACAAACAAAAAATCTCATTTTATTGGTTTCTCTCTTATTGGGAGTCTTTTTGAGTGGAGAATTATCTGCTCAAAACTGTACCGTGAATGCAAGCACACTACATGAGTTGTGCGAAGGAGAAGACATGCTTTTGGAGGGAAACTCAAATGGTTCAATAGATGTAGCAGCTGAATGGTCGCAAATAGGTGGACCTGCTGCTATAATTTCTGACCCCTCAGATTTGAACTCTGCTGTGCTTGGGTATGTTCCAAATGTTACATACTCTTTCCGTATTACAGCAACATGTGAAGACGGTGCAGTAGTTTCAGACGATGTGGACTATACGGTTAGTCCAGTAACTATCTCAAACGCAGGAGAGTCTGTTGAGTCTTGTCCTGGCGAGTTAATAACACTGAATGCAAATTCAGCTGGAGGAGATGAAACTGGAGTATGGACAATAGAATCAGACGATAATGCTGGTGTTGATGCTTTTAGTGATGAAAACTTACCAAACGCAACATTTACTCTACCCGACGACCAAGTAGGAACTTCTACATTACGTTGGACAATAGAACATTCAAACGGTTGTGAGTCTTTTTCCGAAATATTAATTACAAATTTTGGAGGATTAGAACCAGTAGATGCTGGCGATGCTCAAACTCTTGCAAGTTGTTACACTGTTTCAACCGAAACAGATTTAGTGGGTTCAGTTTCAGGAAATGGAACAGGCGGACAACAAGGAACTTGGACACTTGTTAGTGGTCCTAATTATCCAGTGTTTTCAGATATAAACGACCCTAATTGTAACATAAGCGGTTTAATTGAAGGAACTTATGTTTTTAGATGGACTGTTACTGGAGCTTGTGCAAATGGAGTTGATGAAGTAACAATAACAGTTGGTGCAGCAATTCAAGGAATAACTGATGCTGATGCTGGTGATGATATTCGATTTTGTAATGCAAACACATCTGCATTTCTTGAAGCCAATGTACCCGCATATTCAAATGAAACAGGTACTTGGACAAAAGTAAGCGGACCAGATCCTGTTGTTATAACTAATCCTAATTCTCCAACAACAAGTGTTACTGGTTTAAACGGATCAAGTACGTACACCTTTAGATATACTATAGATAATACTAATTCTAATTGCAGTACAGAAGACGATGTAAAAGTACGATATTACTCTGCTACAACATCTATTACTTTGGACGATGATGCTCAGGTTCTTGACTGTGGTGATAATAAAGCTACAATAACCTATAGTTATAATGGTGGTAGTGCATCAAAATACAAAATCATTGCTGGACCATATACAACCACCAGCTGGTCGAGTGGAGGTAATGGATCAAAAACTGTTACATTCAACGATTATGGTACATTTACTGTTTTGTTCCGAAGAATTGCTTACGGTTTTGAATGTGCTGATGCTTTCGACCAAATAGATATTACTGTTTCGGAATCACCATCTGCATCTAATGCAGGTACAGACCAGATTTTAGCTTGTAATGTTATAGAAACTGATCTTGCAGGAAACGACCCCGATAATGGAGCTGGTGAATGGATGCAAATATCCGGACCAAACACTGCTGTAATTGCAGATCCGTTATATAGATCATCACATATTAGTGGACTTATTGAAGGAGCATATTTATTTACATGGGTAATTTCTGGTGGTGCTTTATGCCCTCCCGAGGCAGATAATGTTATCGTTTATGTAAATACTCCAACTACTTCAACTTCAGCAGCTGGAGCTAACCAACTTATTTGTGGCGAGTCAGTTATTTATTTGAATGCAGCGGCACCACAAGACAACGAAACAGGCACCTGGTCGGTTGTTCCAAATGCAGGATTAACATTTTCGGATATAAACGACCCAAATGCGACTTTAACGGGAGTAGCAACAAACTCTTCTTATGAGGTAACATGGTCGGTTTCAAATCCATGTGCTTCTGATGCAAATTCACTTACCATAACTACAACTGGCGATGTAGGTCCAAGTGCAGCAAATGCTGGTCCCGACCAATGTATGCCCGATGGTACAGTAGTTGTAACTATGGAGGGCAACACTCCTGATGTAGGAGAAGGAACATGGAATATTTTAAGTGGACCTAATACACCATCAATTGATAATCCTAATAACCCAAGTACTACAATAACTGGACTTGTTGATGGTATTTATGAAATAGAATGGGCAATTACAAATGTTAGTTGTAATACAAATACAGATGTTTGTTATGTTATTATTAATTCAGAAGCATCTACAGCAGAAGTTGGAGATGATCTTGTAATTTGTGGAAATTTATCCACGCTTTCGGCAACTACTCCTGCAAATGGAATAGGAACTTGGTATGTAACAGCAGGAACTCCAGGATATTCATTCTCTGATGTAAATAGTCCTACTTCAACTTTTTCAGACCTATCGGTTGGTACTTATTATTTAACTTGGGAAGTACAAAGAGGTACTTGTCCAGCCACAACAGATGATTTAGTTGTTAATGTAAGTTACAATCCAACAACTGCTGATGCTGGTGTACCTCAAACTATTTGTGGTGCAACCTCAGTAACACTTACTGCAATTGCTCCTACCGACGAAGACGGTTTTTGGTCATTTGTAGGAGACCCGTTAAACACACCAACTATAGTTAGTCCAAACGATGTGTCAACAAATGTTACAGGTCTTGTAACAGGAGAATATACATTTAGATGGAATGTTGTTAGTGGAGCAGGTTGTAATCCGTCAACCGATGATGTTGTTATACAGGTGTCGGCACCAGCAAATGCAGGACCAAGCGAAGACCATTTATGCAATTCAAGTGAAGTATTGCTTGTGGGAACAGAAGGAACAGATGGAGTATGGTCTGAGCAAACTGCTCATGGAGGTGTAACATTTGTAGATATTGCAACATATTCTGTTATTGCACAAGGTTTACAACCAGACTTAATGTACACCTTTAGATATACCGTTCCAGAAATTTATGGCTGTGGTGCAACCGACAATGATATTGATATTTATACTTCTGATTTTGGAACAGCAGCAGTTGCAGGAGACGATCAATTTGTTTGTCTTAATGTAGGAACTGAAACTGTTATTCTTGAAGGTAATGAACCATCATCTGGAGCAGGTACATGGAATTTACTTGAAGGACCAAACTCTCCGACTTTTGTTGCTACTCAATTTGATTCTGAAGTTAGTAATCTCGTAGAAGGAGTATATGTTTTTGAATGGAATATAGAACATTCCGATTGTATAGATTATTCAGATGTAGTAAGAATTGAAGTTTATAACAACCCATCAGATGCAGAAGCAGGAGACAATCAAACTGATGCTTGCTTGTTTACAACTGAACTTATAGGTAATATTCCTACAATAGGAATAGGTACTTGGTCGTTATCAAGTGGTCCAGGTACTATTGATATTGACAACCCCAATCTTCCAACTACTGCCGTATCAAATCCTTCGTTAGCTGGAGTTTATGAGTTCTTATGGACAATAAGTACTGGTGGTGGTTGTGCCGATAAAAGCGATAATGTATTTATAACTTTTAGTTCGGCAGGAACACCAACAACTCCACTTGCAGGAAATGACATTGAACAATGTGGCAATACAGATATTTCTATGTTAGGAAATGCTACATCGGTAGGTCTCGGAACTTGGAGGCAAATCTCAGGTCCAAATACTTCAAATATTATTTCTGAAAACTCAGAAACTTCCACTATTGGAGGATTAACCTACGGAACTTACGAATTTGAATGGGAAATTATAGAAGGGGCTTGTAGTTTAACAGACAATGTATTAGTAGAAATTAGTGAAGATGTTACTGCTGAGGCAGGTGATGTGCAAACATTTTGTGAATTTCTTCCACTAACTCTTGCTGCAACAGACCCACAACCTGGTACTGGAGTATGGTCAATGACTTCGGGTCCTAATACTCCTTTAATATTAGACGAAAATGCTTATAATACTCAAGTTGCAGGTCTAATTGTAGGTACTTATGTATTTAATTGGGAAATTCAAAATGGAGTTTGTGTCGCAAATTCAGACGTTGTAACTATCAACATTATTGCAAGACCAAACGAAAATCTGTCTGTTTCAAACTCAGCTGATATTTGCTTGACTAATGATACCGAGATTACAGTAACAAACTCGGATTTAGATGTTACCTATTCAGCTTATGTTGGTAGCGATTTAGTTGGTTCGGCAGTTGGTACTGGTAGTGATTTACCTATTGCTATTGATGGTCAGTATTTTGTGCTTGGCACTAATACAATTGTAGTGAAAGCTGATAACACAACTTGCGATGTAGTTGAATTGTTAGACCAAGCTACAGTAGAGGTTTCGCAAGGAGCAAACATCTCACAAACTGTTTCGGGAAATAGTGTTTGTGAAAATGTTGATGGAACTGTAACAGTAACTGCCGCAGAGAATACAATTGTATATACAGCATATTTATCAGGAACTTCAACTGTTGTTGGTTCTGGTACAGGTGCAGATGCAAATTTAGATATTACAATTACTAATACAGAGTTAGTTATTGGAGCAAATTTAATAGATATTAAAGCAAATAATGGTGTTTGTGAAGTTCAATTAACAAATAAAGCAACTGTAACTGTTGATATTCCAGTAATTGATAAAGCAGTAACAGGAAGTTTTGTTTGCGAAACTTATTCTACAACTGTAACTATTGTTGATACTGAAGTAGGTGCAGTATATAATGCATTTATTGGTGCTACACCTGTTGGATCAGTAACAGGAGATGGAAACGATTTACCAATAACTATAGCTGCTGACAAAATAGTTTTAGGAGCTAATATTGTTCGTTTTGAAGTAACAGAAGGAACATGTTCGTCTGATTTAGATAATCAAGCAACTGTAACAGTTTACGATAATCCAACTACAAGTTTAACTGTTGTTGGAAACACAATATGTGATACATATTCATCAACTGTAACAGTACAAGCTTCTGAAAACGGAATATTGTACAAAGCATATATTGGAACAACAGAAGTAGGTTCTGCCACAGGTAACAATGGTGATTTACCTATCCCAATTGCAGCAAACCACTTACCTATTGGTGTACACACTATAAAAGTAGTTGCTACTTTAGGAACTTGTGCTACCGATTTAGATAATCAAGTAACAATAACAGTAAACTTAAGTCCAATTACAGATTTAACAGTTGCTGGAAGTACAATATGTACTGTTGATAACGGAACTGTAACAATTACATCTTCCGAAAATGGAGTTACCTATAATGCTTATATTTCTACAAATCTTGTAGGTACAATTGTAGGTGATGGTAATGATATTGATATTGAAATACTTGCTTCAAATCTTGCTGTTGGTGATAATATTGTGAACCTTGTAGCTGATAATGGAAATTGTGAATTAGATTTACAAAATCAAGCAACAATTACTGTAACATATTCTCTACTTGCCAATTTAACAGTTGCAGGTACTACTACAATTTGTGAAACTTATTCAAGTACAGTAACAATTGAAAATTCAGAAGATGGAGTATTGTATGAAGCATTTATTGAAACTGTTTCAGTTGGAACAGCAACTGGTGATGGTAATGATTTACCAATAATTGTTGTAGCAGACAAATTATCAGTTGGAGCTAATGTTGTTAATATTGTAGCAGGTACAGGAGTTTGTGCTGTGGACTTAGATAATCAAGTAACAATAACAGTAAACTTAAGTCCAATGACAGATTTAACAGTTGCTGGTGGTACAATATGTGTTGTTGATAACGGAACTGTAACAATTACATCTTCCGAAAATGGAGTTACCTATAATGCTTATATTTCTACAAATCTTGTAGGTACAATTGTAGGTGATGGTAATGATATTGATATTGAAATACTTGCTTCAAATCTTGCTGTTGGTGATAATATTGTGAAGCTTGTAGCTGATAATGGAAATTGTGAATTAGATTTACAAAATCAAGCTAATATTTATGTAAACGATGCTCCTCTTACGGATTTAAGTGTTTCTAATGGTGGTATTTGTGAAGGAGGAGATGGAGTTGCTACAATTCTATCGGCACAAAATGGTATTACTTACGAGGCATACATTGGAACTACTTTATTGACTACTGAAATAGGAAATGGAACAGATTTAGAAATTCTAATTCCTGCGTCAAATCTTACAATTGGTAATAACATAATTAATTATATTGCAAATATCGGAACTTGTTCTACAGAACTTGATAATACTTCTACAATAACAGTTTATGCATCTCCAGATATTACTCTTGATATTCAAGCTAATGATGTTTGTTCGGGAGGTGATGGTGATGGTGTTTGTGCAATACTATCTTCTGAGTTGGGAGTTGTTTATAATGTATATGTTAATCAAGTACAAGTTACCGAAAAAACTGGAACAGGCGACAACCTTGATATTATTATTGCCGAATCAGATTTAAGTAGCAACGAAAACACTATTGAAGTATATGCTACAAATGGTGTTTGTGTTGATATACAATTAGATAATTCTACAATTATTAATCTAATCACAACTTTGCTTACTGATATTAGCACCGAAGGAAGTACTATTATACAGGGAGAAGATGGTACAATTACTCTATTGGAAACCGAAGACTTGCTTGAATACGAAATAGTTATGTTGGTAGGAGATTCCAGTATTGTAGTTGGTTCTGCAACTGGTACTGGCGAAGAACTTACCATAGAGGTGCTTTCAGACAAGCTTGATGCTGGAGATAATAACTTTGAAGTTCATGTTAATAATGGTGGCTGTAAATCAATTGTGGCATACGAAATAATTATTGTAATACCTAAAGTTATTGTTCCCGAAGGTTTTTCACCAAACGGAGACGGAATTTATGATGTACTAATAATACCTGGTATTGAAGAGTATCCAACAAATAAAGTTAGAATATTTAATCGTTGGGGAAATCCAGTATATGAAATGTCTCCTTACAACAACGATATTAATGCGTGGGACGGTACTTCTAATTTAGGAATTAGTGTAGGAGGAAGTGATTTAGCCGAAGGAACATTTTTCTATATAATTGATTTAGACGATGGCTCTAAAGCTATAAAAGGATTTATCTATTTAAAAAGATAAATAATGGCATGTTTCACTAAGTGAAAATGAAATAATAAGTAACACCAGAATACGCCGTTTTTTTGTTCTTTTAGAATTTAAACAAATCTGCAAATAGCAAGCTATTTAGTGCCTTTTTTAAATTTCTAAAAGAACAAAATAAACAAGTAGATTGGGGTTAGTTATTATTTCTTTTTTACTTATTATTTCATTTTCTTAAATTTAATTATAATTAATAAAAAACATAATTTTCATGAAAAAAACACTTATTACATTAGTTATGCTGTTGCTTGGAGGAAGCTTGATGGCACAGCAAGAAGCCATGTTTACGCATTATATGTTTAACACATTGGCAATTAACCCTGCTTATGCAGGTAGTAGAGATGCTCTAACCATTACAGCTTTACATCGTTCACAATGGATTGGTTTTGATGGAGCACCAGTTACTCAAACTATAACAGCTCATACACCACTTGCACTCAAAAACGCAGGTTTTGGAGTTTCTGTTGTAAACGACAAAATTGGTCCAGTAGGAACAACTGCTCTTTATGCAGATTTTTCTTACAAAATAAAAGTAACAAAAAAATCATGGTTGGCATTTGGCTTAAAAGGAGGATTAAACATTAGAAGAGGAGATTTTGACAACTTAGAAATTGGAGATCAAATTGATCCCACTTTTGCCAAAAATATTACAAGCGATTTATTACCTAATTTTGGAGCAGGTCTTTATTATTTTACCGATAAATATTATGTTGGTCTTTCAATTCCTAAATTAATGGAAAATAATTTTGAAGAAAATTCAACCTCATCTAATTCAAACTTGGCAGGTGAGGAAAAACATTATTTCTTAATAGCAGGATATATGTTTAACTTAAATCAAAACTGGGTTTTAAAACCTACTGGATTTCTTAAAGTTACAAATGCAGCACCAATGGAACTTGACCTGTCGGCTCAAGTAATTTATAAAAATAAATTTTGGTTAGGAGCAATGTTTAGAACAAAAGATGCAATTGGATTACTTGCCGGACTAAATATTACCGACCAGCTTGCTGTTGGATATTCGTTCGACTTCTCGTTTGTAAACACTACTTTTACTCACAATGCAGGAAGCCACGAAATAATGTTGAGATATGATTTTATTAGAGTAAGCAAGAAAAAAATTCGTTCACCAAGATATTTTTAAAGAGAAAAGAAATGCGTTTTTCACGAGTGTCAAGTTCAAGGAGCTTTTTTGAAATATTAGAATTAAAGTTTACCTTTGTAAATGAGTATTTTTTAATATTTCAAAAGTAACGAAGAAATTGATACTCATGAAAAACGCAGAAAAAAGCTACTTACCTAAGATTGAATTGCGCTGAGTTTAAACAATTTTTCGTATCAAATGTGAACGCTTGGCTCATATTTATATAGCGTAAAGCGTCCACGCTTTACACGAATTTTGTCGTCTAACTTTAAACTTGTAGTTCTATTTTGTCTATCAAAAAGGCGAGTTTATTTTTTAGGCATAATAATTCACAAAATTAATATTAATAAGTGAAAAAGAAATAATAAGTAAGGCATATTAAAATAAATAATTGACAAATTTAAACGAACTTATTTTTGTTTTTAACAATTCAATAAATATAATAATATCAAGATATTTGCATGTTTATTGAAGAAGATAAAAATATATAAGTAGGTAATCGTATATAAACGACATTTTTTTAGAGGCTATTTTTGTTTTAATATGCCTATCCAAGAAACTCCTTTTTTGTTATTTTTAATAATTTAAAAATAACAAAACAAACAAGTAGGTTTGTGTTACTTATTTTTCTTTTTCATTAAAATTAAATAAAAATGAAAAAAACAACAATTGTTTTAATATTATTGATAGTGTCATCTTCACTATTTGCACAAGTGGGCAAGATAAAAAAGGCGGAGAAACTTTACGATGGATACTCATTCAGCGAATCTATAAACAAATATGAACAAATTACAGAAAAAACTGATGAAATTAAACGACATTTAGCAGAAAGTTATTATAACATTGGAGATTATGAAAACTCCGAAAAGTATTATTCCGAACTTGTTACATCAACAGAGAAACAAGCAGACGATGTATTTAATTATGCCTCAGTACTTTCTATAAACGAAAAATACGTTGAGTCCGAAAAACAAATGAAAAATTATTATCAGATGTCTGCAAATGATAGTAGAGCTGCTATGAGAATGAAAAATCCTGGTTTTTATAATACTTTGAAAAAAGATAAAGGACAATTTGTAATTAAAAACTTGGATATGAATACAGAACAACAAGATTTTGGTACTGCCTTTTATAAAAACAATTTAGTTTATGCCTCTACAAGAGAAAAAATTAAACCTATAAAAACAACCTGGAACTGGAACAACATGTCATTCCTTGATATGTATATTGCAGAAACGGATTCAGCTCTGGAATTTAATAATATCAAAAATTTTTATAACCGAGTTAATAAAAAGTATCACGAAGGACCAATATCTTTTAATGAAACTTATGATTTTATGGCATATACTCGCAACAACTACGACCATAAAAGTTCTGATGACATTGTAAAACTTCAACTTTTCACGTCCGAACTTATAGATGATAAATGGCAAAAAGTTGTTCCAATGCACTTTAATAGTAAAGAATATTCTGTTGGACATGCAGCTTTAACACCCGATGGAAAAACTATGTATTTTGCTTCAGATATGCCTGGAGGAATAGGAGGCGTTGACATATATAAAATTAACAGAAAAGAAGACGGTAGCTGGACTGACCCTCAAAACATGGGTAACGAAATTAATACCGAAGGTGACGAAATGTTTCCTTTTTATCACCCAAATGGAATGTTGTTTTTTGCATCAGATGGGTTTCCTGGACTTGGAGGACTCGATGTGTTTGTTTGCGATATATCAAATCCAAGGAAATTTTCGAATGTAGAAAATCTGGCAGCACCTATTAATAGTAGCCACGACGATTTTGCGTTAATACTTGATATAGATCAAAAAAGTGGATATTTTTCTTCAAATCGTCCTTCGGGCAAAGGTGACGATGATATATATATGTTTAAATTACTAAAACCAATAATTCTTAATAAAATTATTAAAGGTACAGCTTTTGATAAAAAAGGAAATATACTTTCAAATGTGGAGGTTAATTTATTTGACAATAAAGGAAATGTAACAGGAACTATTACAACAACCGAAGACGGAAAATACGAATTTCCTATTGATATTTATGTAGTATATTCGCTTGGCGGAACAAAAGAAAAATATACAAAAGGCGACAATACTGCCGATGCAACAGGCGAGGAACGAGTAATTATTGCTGATTTGATTTTAGAAAGATTCCCAGAGTTTTCGCTTTATTGTTTAATTACTGATGAAGAAACAAAAAATCCATTAGACAGCGTAAATATTGTTTTTACCAACACTGTTACGAACGAAGAAGAGTTAATAATAACTACAAGTAGTGGAGATTTTTTAAGACAATTAATGGGTAAAAAGCTAAATGAAAGAATTGCTTATAAATTAAAATTAGAAAGAGCAGGATATGTAACAGAAACTTTTACATACTCCCAAATTCTTGACCACGAAGGACAATACGACATGTATGAAGACATGAAAAAGATTTCAGTTGGTATGGATTTATCTTCGTTAATAGATATTAACCCAATATTTTTTGATCTTGGCAAATCGAATATTCGTGATGATGCAGCAATAGAATTAAATAAAATAGTTAAAGTAATGAACGAATATCCAACCATGGAAGTTGAGCTTGGTTCACACACAGATTGTAGAGCCTCAGCAGCTTTTAATAGACGATTATCAGACAAAAGAGCAAAATCATCGGCGGCATATATTAAAGAAAAAATTACTAAGCCAGAACGAATTAAAGGAAAAGGATATGGCGAAAGTAAATTGGTAAACAAATGTGAATGTGAAGGTTCTAAGAAAGTGCCATGTACAGAAGATGAGCATCAAGAAAATCGTAGAACTGAATTTTTGATAATAAAAATGGAGTAAGTAGTGTATTAAGACGTTCGTTTCTAAAGTATTGTTATACGAAAAGACTTTCCAACGTCCCTAATTTTTTGCCTTATGGCAAAAAATTAGGGGACTTGGAAACGTCTAAATAGCATGACAAAGCATAATGCTAAAATTGACCTTAAAAAGTGCCGTTTATATAATTAACTATTTAATAAATAAGACGTTTTTCACGAGTGTCAAGCTCAAGGCTTTTTCTAAATATTAGAAATTTGTAAATGAGCATTTTAATATTTCAAAAGTAACAAAGAAACAGATACTCATGAAAAACGCAATAAATAAAGCCTCAATTATCTAAAATTACACAAAGCGGAGTTTTTACTCCGCTTTTTTTGTTTGGTGAAAATGTTTTTATTTTTGAAAAAAACTGAAATTAACATTTCCATATTTTTTCTTTTTTTTGAAAAATTGATGTTTCGTAAAATCATTATTTGCAGAGTGTTCCAGTATAAATAAAGCGTCTTCTTTTAAATTTTCATTTCCAAAAATCATATCTGGAATTAAAGTCATTTCTGTTAAATCATAAGGCGGGTCTGCAAATATTATATCATAATTCAACGGTCTGTTTTTAATAAATTTCAAAGCATCTTCGTTCAAAACATTATAAAAATTTTGATTAGCATACATCGTTTTAAACTGTTTGTTAATAAAAAAAGAGTATTTTTTATTTTTATCTACAGCCGTTATGTTAGTACAACCTCTTGATGCAAACTCATAACTAATACCTCCAGTGCCAGCAAAGAAATCTATAAAACTCACATCTTCAAAATAGTATGTATTAGCCAAAATATTAAATAAACTTTCTTTGGCAAAATCGGTTGTTGGACGGTCTTTAAAAAACTTTGGAAGTTTTATTGTTCGTCCCCTTCTGTTTCCACTAATTATTCTCATGTTGCAAATATAGAATATTATTTTTTATAAAAAAAGAAAACTACACTTGTTAGTGAAAATGAAATAATAATTAGTTCCAAAATACACCTTTTTTTGCTTTTTAATAAATTAATAATCTGCAAATAGCGAGCTAAGTACCCATACAAAAGTTCTTGCACATTTGTATTTCTTTAATCTATTGGTTTGTAATTACATAATTGTATCATTGAACCATTGAATAATTGTATCATTCCTTATTTAATGACTTCTTAAATTTTTAAAGGCAAAATAAACAAGTAGGTTGGAGTTAATTATTTTTTCTTTTTCACTTAATTATGGCGACAAAAGAATAGTGCTTCATTTTTTATGTTTTTTTAGCGATTTACTGTCAAAGTTTAATTTCATAAAATTCATTTTATCACTGAAAAGTCGGGAAAACTTTTCAGCAATATTAAAAACATACAATTTGCTGTACA
>JAOZTW010000606.1 GCA_029938985.1 Bacteroidales bacterium
TATTCCATTTAATGGAAAATTAATACCAGTTGAGGTAAAATCGGGAGCTGTGGGGCGACTACGTTCTTTACACCAATTTATTGATAGATGTTCACATAATTTTGCGATACGAATATATGCGGGAAATTTTAATATTGAAAAAAATAGAACAATTGCAGGAAAAGATTTTGTTTTATTAAATTTGCCATTTTATTTAACATCAAAAATACATGAATATATAAATAAATATTTTACATAATAATATTATGAAAAAAAAAATAGTCACAATTGTAGGAGCAAGGCCACAATTTATTAAAGCAGCAGCTTTGAGTAGAGAAATATCTAAAAATAATGATACAGAAGAAATAATAGTTCATACAGGACAACATTATGACAAAAACATGAGCGATATTTTTTTTGAAGAAATGAAAATACCTAAACCTCATTATAACCTGAATATTAATGGACTATCACATGGAGCAATGACAGGTCAAATGCTCGAAAAAATAGAGGTAGTTTTAATTAAAGAAAAACCAGATGTTGTTGTTATTTATGGAGATACAAATTCGACAATAGCAGGTGCTTTGGCTGCAAAAAAATTACATATTAAAGTTGTACATATTGAAGCCGGTTTGCGATCGTTTAATATGAAAATGCCCGAAGAGATTAATAGAATTTTAACGGATAGAATTAGTAATATTCTTTTTTGTCCAACTGATATGGCAATAGAAAATTTGAAAAAAGAAGGTTACGATAATATTGATTGTGAAATAATTAAATCTGGAGATTTAATGTTGGATACTGCTATTTTTTATTCAAAATATGAAAAAAAACCAGATTTTGAATTACCAGCTAAATTTATCCTAACCACAATTCACCGAGCCGAAAATACCGATAATACAGAAAGATTAGTATCAATTTTTAATGCTCTAAAAATAATTGCAACACACACAGCTGTAATTTTACCAATCCACCCACGCACAAAAAAAATAATTGACAAATTAAAAATATCTACAGAAAAACTTATCATAATACCACCTGTTGGATATTTAGAAATCATATATTTACTAAAAAGAACCTCGCTTGTGATGACAGATAGTGGCGGAATGCAAAAAGAGGCTTTCTTTTTCAAAAAACCATGTTTAACTCTCAGAGACGAAACTGAATGGGTTGAATTAGTAAAAAATAATTTTAATATAATTGTTGGAGCAGAAACTAATACTATTATAAATAATTATAATAAAATTATTAAATCTTCTTTAAATTATGAGATGGATTTATACGGTAATGGAAAAGCAGCTAAAAATATATTACAAAATTTAATAAATATCATATAAAATGAATATTATTTTAATAAATCATTATGCAGGCACACCAACTATGGGTATGGAATTTCGCCCATATTACCTTGCAAAAGAATGGATTAAAGCAGGAAATGATGTAACAATTGTTACAGCATCGCAAGCTCATGTTAGAAGTGTACAACCAAATGTGTCTGAAAATTACACTGTTGAAAATATTGATGGCATTAGATATGTTTGGATTAAAACTCCAGAATATAGTGGCAACTCTGTTGGAAGAATATTAAATATGTTTTCTTTTGTACGAAAATTAAAAAAATATGCTTCAACTATTGTACGAAATTACAAACCAGATGCTGTAATTGCCTCATCTACATATCCATTAGATATTTACCCTGCCAAAAAAATTGCTAAAAAAGCAAATGCAAAGCTGTTTTTTGAAATTCATGATTTGTGGCCTCTTTCGCCAATGGAACTTGGAGGATATTCAAAATATCACCCATTTATTATGGTTATTCAATATGCCGAAAATTTTGCTTTTAAACATTCTGATGCTATTATTTCTATGTTGCCAAAAACATTGGAACATACTGTTAAGCACGGACTTAAACCTGAAAAATGGAATCATGTACCAAATGGAATTATAGTAAATAACAACTCTAATGAAGAGCAAATTCCTGATGATTATACTAAATTATTTGACAAACTTAAAAATGAAAAGAAATTTACCATAGGATATGCTGGTAGTCATGGTATTGCAAATTCGTTGCACACACTTATTGAAACTGCGGAAATATTAAATAATAATTCAAAATTTTGTTTTATATTTGTGGGTAGTGGTCCAGAAAAACTAAAATTAATTGAAAAGGCAAAACAATTAAATAATGTGTTTTTCTTAGATGCAATTCCAAAAGTACAAATTCAGAGTTTGTTGAAAAATATTGATTGTTTGTTTATTACACTTCAAAAAAGTAATCTTTTTCGTTTTGGTGTTTCGCCCAATAAAATGTTTGATTACATGATGGCAGAAAAACCAATAATAAATGCTATTGAAGCAGGAAATGATATTGTTAAAGACGCAAATTGTGGTATTTCGGTAGAAGCAGAAAACCCACAAGCATTAGCAGAAGCTATTATAAAATTATCTGAAATGACTGATTTAGAAAAACAAAAGCTTGGAAAAAACGGCAAAAATTATGTTATAGAAAACCATGATTACAAAAAACTTGCAATAAATTTTATTAATATTTTAAAAAATGAAATTAAGTTGAAAAACGGTTGAAATTAAGTTGAAAAAAATAAAAAATATAAGTATTTTCATCAGTTGCCACGTTCGCAGACATGGTTAAATGCAAAATTTACAGAGGTTTGTTAAACTTCAAAATATTGACAATAAAAACATATTTTAAATATTTAAAACCATTTATTTTTAATTATAAAAAAAATAAGTTTTGTTCCTAATCCTATGTGATTTAGTAGTGTAGATGGTAATCCATAAAATTTTTGCATTATTTTAAAACGCTCTTTAAGACTTGGAATAAGGTTATGTTTTGTTAGTCCTCCATCTAAATATCTGGTTATTATTAAATTAGTATTAGTAATTTTTTTTGATTTTTTCATTATTTTTATACACCAATCAAAATCTGCAGAAAATCTATATTTAGTATCATAAAGTGAACTCAATTCTTTTCTTGCTATAAATGATTGATGACTAACTCTCATTCCTTTTTTAAAACTTTTCCAATTTAATTGTTTGGGAGCAGTTAACCTTCTCATTCCTATTAGTTTGTTATCTTCGTTTACAATCATTGTTTCTCCATAATAAATATCTTGTGGTTGGCTGGCGGAGGCAAAAATATTGGAAACAGTTTTATTATCAAAAAAAATATCACCAGCATTCATGAAAAGTAAATAATCACCATTGGCTTTTTTAATACCCTTATTCATAGCATCATATAAACCTTTGTCGGCTTCACTTTTCCAATTATCTATTTTACTATCATATTTTTTAATTATTTCTACTGTTTTGTCTTTTGATTTTCCATCAATAATAATGTATTCAATATTGTTATAGTCTTGATTTATAACTGAATTTATAGTTCTCTCAAGGTGTTTTTCTGCATTATAAGAAATTGTGATAATACTTATCTTTAGATTTATCATTTTTCAGAAGTAGTTCATTTATAAGGCATATAAAAATAAATAATTGACAAAGTTGGCATTTTTCATAAATGCAAATTACTGTGTTATTTTGATTATTTTAAAATA
>JAOZTW010000607.1 GCA_029938985.1 Bacteroidales bacterium
ACATTTGTAATTGTTTTATTATAAGTGTTTTATAATGTTTTTTTAATATTATATAAGTAAAATTAATTTTATAAATTATTGATAATCAATATAAAATGAAAGCAAAAACTTTAGTTGTTTATCTATAAAATAGTGTGAAGTTTTGGTTTTTTAATCACAAATATTATCATTTTTTATGTGAGAACAAAGACGAAACAGGAGTAGTGAGCTATTTTTTTTTCTATGTTTAACAAACTGTTGTTTAGGTTGAACCGTACACACAGAGATGTGAGAGCTGTGTTGGTTATTATAAGGTAGTCAGCCGTTTAATCAATTAAATGCTATATAATATGGTTGTTTAAATCTGTATATTCTGTTGCTGTGTTATTAAAATAGGATAGTAATTGCTCCATGTTTTCGGCATTTTCTTTTTCATGTTTTTCATATTTTTCTGTATCTTCTTTTTCAATTTGTTTTATAATTTGTAGGTCTGTCATTATATTTGTAGCTTTGTGTGCTGGTTTGTATTTTTAACAAAATTTTTTTTTTTTTTTCAAAACAATACGCAAGGTTGGATGAGGATACTATGGCATATTTTTTGTTTTCTTTACCAGATTTTAATTGTGCTTCAAAATAGTTTTTTATAGCTTTGTTTCCCTGTTCCACTATTTCAATTGGTGGTTCTACTATTGCATTATTATACAGATTTATATCAGAATAATATTATTCTAAACCTATTTCTAAATTAAAATCTGTAATCCATTTTGGCAATTTATTTATTTTATTGTCTTTTAAATTAAGGTCAAAATCTGTTTTAAATCTTTTAAAGAAGAAATATCTGTGATTAGATTCCTTTCTAAATAAATAGTTGTAATATTTTTTAATTATTAAGTTTTTTTAAAGATAAATAAGCATCATCAATAATTTTTAGGTAATTGAGAATTAGTAGAATAGGTGAATAATTCAAGTTAATGTAATGATACCGAAACATATCTTCTTTTCGCAACAGCGAAAACGCACAATAAAAAAGGCAGAGAAAAACTCTGCCCTTTAAAACTTAAGTTCAACAAAATGACTTCATCGCTCTTTTGCACTGCAAAGATAGAAAAATAAATTTGGAATTTAACAAAGTATCATATTTCCTAATTGTAGTTTAAAAGGTTATGCCTTAGAGATTTTATTGTTTAATTGTTTGCAGAACAAAATCTTCTACAGTATGAAATTCTTTATAAATCCTGTCTGGGTCTGTGTGCATTTTGTAATCCCAAACAATAAACCATATTCCAAGAGTTACAAAAATTAATAAGTATTGAATCCAAAAATTTCTTTTTAACGCAGGGTCTGTTTGGAAATTTATTGGGTGTTTAATTAAATCTAATTTTATCCAAATATCACTAAGTTGACTGTCAAATTTTTGTTCAAAAATTTGAAATACATTCCACGATTTATTCATTTTATATTGCACAACAATAGCCCATATACCAAAAGTTACCCAAGGCAAAAGAAGAGCTTTTAATAAGTCTATTTCATTTATTCCATTTACAAAATTCACATTATAATGGTTACGTAAACTTTCAAGCTCGCCCTTTACTTCATCATATTTTCCGTTCTCTTGGGCATATTTTTCAGTATAATTAATAATTCCTTCGTAGTATTCTTTTTTTCTTAAATAAAATTTATCAATTCTAATTATTTTTTGAAAATAAAGTATTATTCCTAATATTCCACTGGTTAATCCATTTAAAAGGAAAAAATATAACCAATAATTCATCAGTGTTTTATCAACAAATAATCGTTCTTTAACACTTCTTTCAACTCTGTTTAGTTCTTGTTTCATGTTTTAAAAATTAAGTTAATAATTTATTTAATATACCGTTTGGCTAACTATTTAAACTTGCTCTTTTTACTTTTATCTTCTTCAATAAACACGCAAATATACTGATATTATTATATTTACGGAATGTTAAAAACAAAAATAATTTCCTATAAGTTGTTAAACAAATCATTTTTTGTGTTTTGTAAATAATACAGTAGCTCAATATCAACTTTTTTTTGTTTAGGCATATTAAAAATATATAATTGATAATTTAAACTTGTTCTTCTTACCTTAGATATATTTTACAAAACTTATTACCTTACTTCCAATCTATTAAAATAAGGTAATAAAGTTTAATATTCCTAAATGCTTGTTATTTCTTTTTCTTTGATACCAACAATATTATCAACTTTGTCTATTTCAGAGTTTGTTACTTTCTGAACATCGTCTTGTATCTTTTTAGAATAGTCTTCCGAAAGTCCATCTTTTTCTAATTTCTTAACCTCAGTAATAGTTTCTCTTCTAATATTTCGGATTGCTATTTTACTGTTTTCTCCCTCATTTTTAACCTGTTTCGATAACTGTGTTCTTCTTTCTTGTGTTAGTTCTGGCACTACAACTCTAATAATTTCTCCATTATTAACAGGGTTAAAACCTAAGTTTGCTTTCATAATTTCCTTTTCAATTACTGCAATCATTGGTTTTTCCCAGGGTTGAATAACTATTGTACGAGCATCAGAAGTACCAACGTTTGCCACCTGTGTAAGTGGGGTTCGTGAACCATAATAATCTACACTTATTCCGCCAAGCATATTTGGAGTGGCTTTTCCTGCTCTAATTTTCATAAGTTCACCTTCAAGATGTTTTAGTGAACTATGCATTCGTTCTTTTGCATCGTCAAGATACATGTCTGCTTCTTCGTTCATAGTAATAATAATTTTAAGGATTATATAAAAAGAATTGTTGTTTAATTCTATTGAGTATCAACAAAATTTTGTAAATATTTATATTTATCCGTAAGTTTTCCTTTATTAAGAATAGTTGCACGTTCTATTACTTTCTCAGAATCTGTGCCAAATAAATACGGAAAAATGTTTTTTATTAAAATACTTCCAAAATAATCAGAGGCATCTCTTGGTAATTCGCCTGGCAGGTTATCAATTGCCATTACTGAGATGTTTTTTTTATTGCTAAATGCTTTTTCTTCTTTACCTGAAAATGGATTATAGTCATAAAAAGGTTCTGAAATAGTGGAAGCTCTTAGCGTAGAAGGAACAGGCTTGCTAATATCACAGCTAACATCTGCAATAATTTTGATATTAAAACTATCATTTTTCGCTTGTTCTTTTGTAAAAAAAACAGGGGAGCTTTGATTCCAATAATGGCAAGGAATATATATATCTGCTACTTTTGTATATGGTTCAAATATAGAAACATATTCACTTGGATTTTTGAAAAAATGCTCTAAATCAAATGTTGAATTTGTTTTAAGTTTAACATAATCAATAGGTTCTAACTTGGTATAAACAGCTTTGGTATAAGTTTTGGTTAAAAAATCGGTTGGAGAAACTTGTTTGACATTTGCTGTCTGCAATGTTTCTTCTGCTCCTCTTGCTACTCTACCTCCACCTGTAATAACAATTTTTCGAGCTTTTATTTTTACATTTTTTAAATGTTCAAACATTTGAGCCTTGTTTTTATAATTGCTTGTAGCTTTCAGCTCTGTTAGGTAATTATTTCTTAAACCTTCGG
>JAOZTW010000072.1:0-2419 GCA_029938985.1 Bacteroidales bacterium
ATTTAAAAAATAAAAATGCCTTGTACTTTACACTTATGAAAAACGCCTAATTTTAATTGTTAGGTTTAAATTCTGTTTTTTATCTGTTTCTTTTTTTTATTAATTTAATAAAAGCTTGCTTTTTTTGAATTTTTCGAGTTTGTTAATTCAGCATAAATTAAATATAGTCCGCCTTCATTATTTATTTCATCATTACACATTTCAAAGTCTAAAAATAAAAGCAATTCAGAATTGAAAATAAATACAAATACGTTGATTTTTTATGTCAATTTTATATGCCAAATATGTTGTAAAGACAAGGCATGCCTTGTCTCTACGGCAAATTGTATGTTTTTAATATTGCTGAAAAGTTTTCCCGACTTTTCAGTTCTTTATTAATTATTAGATTTTTAAATTTGAACAACTCTTTTTTTAATTCTTTTTCTAACAGTTCTAAATTTCCATATAAGGAATGATACAATTATTCAATGGTTCAATGATACAATTATTTGATTATAAACCAATAGATTAAAAAAATACAAATGTGTAAAAACTTTTGTAAGGGTACTTAATACTTTATAGCCGAAATAATAAGACTCACGAACTATATATTTTTCACTAATTTTGTATCGCAAAGGATTTTCTAAAACATCACATTTATATATTTTGTTCTCTATACAATCCGAATATTTTTTTGTTTTTACGCTTAATGATTCTTCTGCATAAGCATTAGTTTTATGATACAATCTAAATTCTTTAAATTTAGCTATTTGTTCCAATTTATAATCATCTATTTGAGAATAATATAATTCTATTTGTTTTAAATTTAATTCCATTAATGTGAGAGTTTCCTTGATTTAATGAGTCCTTCATTTGTTCCTTTAAAACCAAGTTTTTCGATAATTGTGGCTTTATTGATACATTCTATTAGTCTGTTTTTACAGTTTATATATCTGTAATTGTGTGTTTTTTATCATTGTCGCTAAAGTAAACACATTTTATATTAATACAGGGTTTGCATAGAAATAAAATGTTTTTTTATGGTGTTTGATACTATCTGTATTTCAGCACTATATATTTAATATTTTTTCAATATATTGTATTGTTATTTTTAATTTCTTTGCAATTGTTTCATTATCTAATTTATTAATAAATTTTAGTTTCAGAATTTTTGAGTCAATTTCTGCTTGTTTTTTTTCTTGCTCAGCTTTATTTCTTTTTACTTTTTCTTCATGTTTTTCTTTTTCTGCTTTTTGCATTTTTAATTCTGCTTCTTCTCTTTTATTTTTTTCTATTCTAACTGCTTCTATACCATCATTTTCTGCTTCTCTTACACGGCTTTCATCGTAGCGTGCCATTGCTTCTTTGTTTTCTACCTCGTTGTTTATGTAGTCTAAATCGGCATCTGTTAAATTGCTACATAACAGTCTTCTCATTACTTCTTTCATTACTGGGTGTTGTATAAAATCTGTAAAATCAGATTTTTTATTTTCCGTTTTTTTGGTTTTCTCAGCAAAATCAAACCAATGGGAGTATCGTGCAATCTTTGGGTTTTTGACAATGTTTTTTTGAAAAACAAACATCAAACGGTTTTTTTGTAAAAATTGTAAATTTTTATTGTTGTTTTTTAATAAAGTTACTATTTCTTTTACTTGTTCTTCAATATCTTTGTGTTGCCAAACGTTTGTTTGCATAAAAAAATCTTTTGCCTTTTCAGGCAACAATGTAAAAGACAGATAATCGTTTTTTGAATTATTTAAAGTATCGTCAACAAGCCAAATAATTGTTACAACAGGCAGAACGGTGTCGTATGAGTTGATTTCTTTATATTCTGGTTTCGATTTATCAACAAGAACTTTCTTTAATGGCAGGTCTTCTAACTGCAAAACGGTATTTAAACAGTGATAAATATAGAAACGATAAACAATATCTTGTTTATACCATTGTTGCATGTCTATAATTACTTCTTTGCCGTCTATTTTACAACGATAGTCAAATTCAACTATTTGTGCGTTGTCAGTTAGTCGTTTTTTGCCAGAATTGTAAG
Organism: Bacteroidales bacterium; assembly: GCA_029938985.1. Classification (GTDB taxonomy): domain Bacteria; phylum Bacteroidota; class Bacteroidia; order Bacteroidales; family JAOZQN01; genus JAOZQN01. The sequence goes on from JAOZTW010000072.1 coordinate 2,027, forward strand.
GTTGTATAGATTGAATTTCGATATCCAAAAAATCTTCTATAAAATGTTTGGCAATATTGGTATCCGAAAATACTTTTTTAAAAAAGCGGTCAAAATTTAAGGGAGCAAGATAGGCTTTACTATATTTTTTATTTTTCATAATAATTGATTTTTTTATAAATACAAATATATGAATTTAATTTTTGTAAAACAAAAAATATGAAAATATTTCTTTTGCAAAAACAAAAATCTTATTTATAAAAAATGAAACCCCCATAAACAATTAAGAATTATGAATTAGAAATTAAGAATTAGTTTACACCTTAAAATTCAATTATTTATAAAATATTTGTTAAAAAACAAAGTTTTACAACATAATAGTATATTTTAAAACAGATAAAACCCTCATTGAGG
>JAOZTW010000072.1:2519-12595 GCA_029938985.1 Bacteroidales bacterium
GATTTAATAGCTGTCGCATTAAAGTTTTTACCACATAAGGAGAAAATTAAATTTCAAAATTTAAACAGATGAAACCCTCATTGAGGGATTTAATAGCTGTCGCATTAAAGTTTTTACCACATAAGGAGAAAATTAAATTTCTAAATTTTAACAAATGAAATAAGTAATTTCTAACATTTTATTTTTTTATTTTTTTATTTTTAATAATTTTGTCTTTTAATGTTTAGCTCAATTTATTTGTATTTAAAAAAGAAATTATAAAAAATTATATGGATTTTAAAAAACTTAATATCATATCTGCATGGGCAGTATTTGCTATCGCACTATTAACCTATTCTTTAACTATTGAACCATCAGTAAGTTTTTGGGATTGTGGAGAATTTATAACTTCGTCTTACAAATTAGAAGTAGGTCATCCACCTGGTGCTCCTTTCTTTATGATTGTAGCAAAAGTTGTTTCTCTGTTTAGTTTTGGAAATGTTGAACTTGTTGCCCGTTTAATAAACATGGTTTCGGCACTTTCAAGTGCTTTTACAATCTTGTTTTTATTTTGGACAATTACTCACATTGCCAAAAGGGTTGTTTTATATAAAAAAGAAGATAAACTAACTTTGGCACAGCAAATTGCAGTGCTTGGCAGTGGAGTTGTTGGAGCGTTGGCATATACTTTTTCAGACACTTTTTGGTTCTCAGCTGTGGAAGGCGAGGTTTATGCAATGTCGTCGCTTTTTACTGCAATAGTGTTTTGGGCTATTCTAAAATGGGAAAACGTAGCAAACGAAAAATATGCAAACCGCGGGAGTATTCTTAGTGCATATTTAATGGGCTTATCTATTGGTGTTCATTTACTTAATTTACTGGTTATACCAGCAATGGTTTTAATATATTATTTTAAAAAATATGAAACAAAATTAGTAGGAACAATTATAGCACTTGCTATTTCTGCAGGATTACTACTTTTTGTGATGTATGGAATAATTCCAGGAATTATTAAAGTAGCCTCTCTGTTTGAACTATTTTTCACTAACACAGTAGGTTTGCCCTATAATTCGGGAACGATTATTTATGTTTTACTATTGTTTGCCAGCCTTGCTTTTGCATTGTATATAACTCACAAAAAAGATAGACCAGTACTTAATACAATTTTTTTGAGTCTAACAGTTATTGTAATAGGATATTCGTCGTTTGCTCTTATACTTATTCGCTCAAAAACAGAAACACCTATGAATCAGAACAAACCAAATAATGTTTTTGCACTACAAAGTTACTTAAATAGAGAACAATACGGAGATCGTCCACTTATTTATGGAGAATATTTTAATTCACAAGCAATAGATTACAAACAGGGTAAACCTGTTTACGCACAAAAAAATGGAAAATATGAAATAATTTATCATAAAGAAAATTATAAATACAATCCCGACCATACAAGTTTTTTCCCTCGCATGTACAGTATTCAGCCCAATCATGCTGACGGATATAAAGAATGGGCGAACTTAAATAACTTAGATAAAAAACCTACAATGGCTCAAAATTTAAGATATTTCTTTAAGTATCAAATTGATTTCATGTATTTTAGATATTTTATGTGGAATTTTGCTGGCAGACAAAACGATACGCAAGGTTATGGAGAAAAAACAAATGGAAATTGGATTTCGGGCATAACACCTTTGGATAATCTTAGATTGTCGGAGCAAAATGTTCCTGCTTTTATGAAAGAAAGCAAAGCAAGAAATACTTATTTCTTTCTGCCATTACTGCTTGGTATTGCTGGCTTTGTATTTTTATTTTGGAAAAACAAAAGTTCACAACAATATTCATGGGCAGTACTTACTTTTTTCTTAATGACAGGTCTTGCAATTATTATTTACCTAAATCAACCACCTTTCCAACCACGAGAACGAGATTATGCCTATGCTGGTTCGTTCTATGTATTTGCTATTTACATAGGTTTGGGAGTGCTTGGAATTTTTACTTGGTTAAAAAAATATGCAAAACCACAAATTGTAGCAATAGCAGTATCTGTGTTAACTTTACTTGCTGTACCAACTTTGATGGCTTTTCAAAACTACGACGACCACAATAGAGCAAACCGATATACTGCGATTGCTGTAGCTAAAAATTATCTTAACTCATGTGAACCAAATGCAATTATTTTCACAAACGGAGACAACGACACTTTTCCGCTTTGGTATGCACAAGAGGTTGAGGGTGTTAGAACAGATATTAGGGTAGTAAATTTAAGTTATCTTGGCACAGATTGGTATATTGAACAAATGCTAAAAAAAGCATATACATCAGAACCATTGCCGTTTTCGTTAACAAAAAACCAGTTTGAGCAAGGCACAAGAGATGTAATTTATAAAAAACAAAATAACAATATATTTGTATTAGAAAAATATGTAACAAATATTAAAAAATATGAAAGTGAATACAAACAATTATTTGATACTTTGTTAGTTCGTTTGTCAAATTCTAATTTTCCTGAAATGCTAAATAAGGATTACAATAAATTAAAAGAAGGTTATAAAAATTTTGATATTGACGATTTTTTTAGTTTGGTAAATACTATTTCTGATGCAAAAATGATTAAAAAATTTGCTCTTAATTCTAATGAAATTAAAAATATAAAAAACAACACAAGTAGTTTATATGAAAAAATATCGGAAGAACACTTAGATATTAATGTATTTTTCGATTTTATTACAAGTGATTCTCCTCAAGCAAAAATTCTTATGTACGGAGAAAATATGAATTATATGCCTACTACAAAAATAAGTATCCCGGTGGATAAAGCAAAAGTGTTATCACAAGGAGTTGTGGCAAAAGAAGATGCTCATTTAATAGTAGATAATATTAGATGGAATATTAATAAAAAGAACATAACAAAAAACGAAATAATGATTATTGACCTTTTGGCTCACAATAATTGGGAACGACCTATATATTTTGCCATAACTGTTGGAGACCAGTATTATATGAACTTACAAGATTATTTCCAATTAGATGGCATGGCTTTTAGATTAGTGCCTATAAAACAAAAACAAAGTTATATGGATAGAGGTAGAATAAATACTAACATCTTATATAACAACATTATGAATAAATTTGTTTGGGGTGGAATAAACGACCCAAGAGTATATTTAGACGAAACTAATGTTAGAATGACTTTAAATATGAAGAGTAATTTTTGGAGACTTACAGATGCTTTAATCAAAGAAAATAAAATGGATTCTGCAAAAAATGTGCTTGATAAATATTCTGAATTATTGCTTAGTACCGATATAGAATTAATGCACTATGACATGTTTATGGCAAATAATTTTTATCAAGTTAATGACATTGATAATGGAAATAAATTGATTTCAGAATTAGCACAAAACGAGAAGGAAAGGTTAATTTATTATCTTAATTTATCTAACGAACAATCACAACAATTAGAAAATGATAAATATAGAACTATAACAATGCTTGAACAATTAATTTCAATTTTAAGACAAAATAATCAAACCGATTTAGACAACAGGTTGTCTTCTGAAATTATTAATGTTTTAACAACAAAAAGTCCATTGGTTATTAAATATAATAATATGCAAACCAATGAGACTGAACTTATGAAATGGTTTACTTCTTTAAATGAGCAAAAAAGAGAAGTTATCAAGCTATATATGTTGCTTTTAGGTGATAAGTAATGAATTAGGTATGTTTCATTTATATCAAAAATTGTTGACACTTTTTCATCAGTTGCCACGTGCTTTAGCTCGTGGACAATATGAAACATACCAAAATTTTACAATATACTATTTATAATTATATAATAAATTAGGTGTTTTTAAAAAATGCCATAAATACAAATTGCTATGAAAATATGTCAAATGATGCACTTCCCATTGCGAGGTGCTGGTACTGGTGTATATGTAGATACCTTGACTACAGCACTTATGAAGAAAGGTGACGAACTGCACGTTTTGTGTTCGCATCACGAATTACCAGAGAAGACTTATCCGCTTGAAGGAGTTATTTTTAACAGTGGGAAAAATTCAAATTACGATGTTGATTTTGATTTTCCTGTTTTTGCCTCACACCCTTTGAGCAAAGGAAAGCAATTTGGAGATTTAACAAACGAAGAACGAGAAGTGTTTACAAATGCTTTCAGAAAAAAAATTGATAATATTATCAATGAATTTAAACCAGATATTATCCATGTACATCATGGTTGGATTATTGCTTCAATAATTTCTGAGTATAATATTCCTTATGTAATAACTTTGCATGGTACTGAATATTATGCTTTTGATAAATTTCCTGCTTACAGAGAAGAAGCTTTGAAAGGTTTGAAAAATGCAAAAAAAATAATGGCTCTTACACAAAAAGAAAAAGACCAAGCACTTATTTCTTATGGTTTGCAAGACGATGATATTGAAATAGTTAAAAGTGGTACAGATACAGAGGTTTTCAAACCTATTGAGCAAGACAAAGCAGAACTACTTAAAAGCTACAATATTCCTGTAACCGACCGTCCTATTGTGTTTTTTGGTGGTCGTATGACTCCACAAAAAGGACTTGACACTCTAATTAGAGCTGCAAAAATTTACAACGACTCCAATATTAATCCAATAACAATTTTGGCTGGTGATGGTTCTTTAAAAGAAGCTCACGAAAAACTTGCAAAAGAACTTGATGTAAAAGATATATATTTTATTGGTAATCAATTACATCAACAAATGGTTAATCTTTTTAATCTTGGCGATGTTGCTGTTTTACCTTCTAATTTTGAACCTTTTGGACTTGTAGCTGTTGAAGCTTTAGCTTGTGGAACACCAGTTATTGCTGGAGATGTAGGAGGTTTTCAAACAATTGTTCATCAAACAGTTGGAACAAAATTTACACCTGGCGACCATGAAACTCTTGCTAAGAAAGTAGTTGAATTTTTGGAAAAAGATTATAAAATAAATAATAAACAACAAATTTTGGATTATGTTCGCAAAAATTACAGCTGGGCAAACACTGTAAATCATATTAGAGAAATTTATTTAAGATATACTAAATAAATTATAGAAAAAAACGACTTTTAAATAGCTATTTAAAAGTCGTTTAACGGCATTTTTCATAAATGCAAATTACTGTGTTATTTTGATTATTTTAAAATCCTCATTTACAATAAGTAAACTGTGGTATTTAAAAAATAAAAATGCCTTGTGCTTTACACTTATGAAAAACGCCCGTTTAACAAATTGAAATTCTAAATTTATTTATCTTCTTTCTTCTCTTTTCTTTTTACTAATTTTTTAAAGCTTTTATTAGTAAATTCTTCAATTGGCGAAATTACTGTTGCTACCACTATGTTAGACAAAAACATAGCAACAGCAATACCAATAGCTAAAAATTCAAAAACTGGTCCAATAATACCCTCTGCATATTCAAATATTATTACAACTACAATAGTAACAAGCTTTCCTGCAACACGTTCGGACTTACCCATTCTATATAAAACAACTGCTACACCAAGTAACAATAGGATAAAACCAATTTGTGAAGCCAAAAACCACCAACTTTCGTACCATGGGATTTTTACTGAAAAACTATAAGTTCCTATTTTACTAACTTCACCCTTTTCGTTTTTAGCTCTTACTTTTAATACATACTTTCCCCAATTCAAATTTGTAAATTCGGAATATGGTCTATCTGTCCAAGTAGTCCATTTTTGTTCTAAACCCTCTAAAAAATACTGGTATTTTAAATTAGGGGTGTTTTGATATTGAGTAGAGGCAAAAGTAAAACGAAAATTATTATCTTTATAATGAAAAAAATTAGTTTGTTCTACGGGCTGAATAAGAGACTGTACACTGTCTTTTATATTAGAATATGCTCCTCCAAAAACTATTGATTCGTTGGCTCGTCTTGTACAACTTCTTATATTTATCCTAAAAACAGAACTTGAATCTTTTACCGATTTTACTTTATCATCTCTTTCGTAAATATATGCTAACCCTTTGCTTAAGCCCAACCAAATAGCGCCCGAAGAATTTTGATGTACAGAATAAACGGCATTGTCTTCTAAACCAGATTTTTTGTTCATTTTATAAAGTTCTTCCCCTGTGGCTGAAATTATTATACAACCATTGCTAACACTACCAAGTGCAAAATTACCATTTTTGAGTTCTTGTCCACTTTTAAAATCATATTGTAATTTTCCATTATTAAGTTTTTCAATTGAATTATTTGTTGGCGAGAATAATAAAATTCCTTGATTGGGAGAAATAATAAGTATTTTATTATTTGAAATAGGCATCATAAAATAAGAAACAATGTTTTCTCCCACTTTAATTGGCTTTAAACTATCACCTTCCAAACACATTAATCCATATCCTTCATCAATTAAATATAATTTATTGTTTACAGATACCGAACTATAAAAATATTTACGAGGCGAAATGACTTTAAATGTTTCATTTTTTTGATTGAAAACAAATAGAAAGTAATCACAAAAAAAGACAATATTTTGCTCTACAATTTCTATTTTTACTATACGCATGTCAAATTCAGCAAAACTTTCAGGTAATTTTGATTTTAATGATACATAAGTCATTACTCCATTTCGTGTTGGAGCAAGATAGCCCAACTCTCCTTCGCCTCCAACAAAAATTCGTCCCTTACTGTTTTTTTTCAAACTGTAAACACCAACTTTTTTTTGGAGTTCTATTAATTGCCATGTTAGACCATCAAATTCATATACACCATTTGGGTTAGCAAAATACATTATTCCTCTGTTGTCTTGAACAATATCCCAGTATTGATTAACAGCTTTTGTTTTTTTATTAACAATGTTTTCAACCTTAAATTCTTGTGAGTAAAGTTGGTTTATTGAAAATAAGAGTATTATTATTATATTTATTTTTAATCGCATTTTATTTTTTTAATTAATTGGCAATTGTAAATTACCATTTAGTCTCATCATATTTTATTAAATACGATGTTATTTCTATGTCGTTTATATTTTCTTTTTGCTCCTTAACCGTTTTTGAATAGTTAATATTTTCAGGATAGCCTTGTTTAAATTATTCAATTATTTATTTTAATATGCCTTATTTGAATTAAACAAATTGGTAAACTTGTAAAAAAACAACAAATCCATGATATTTAAGTTTATAGGAGTGCTTATAGTTCTTAATTGCACTTATCATGGTATCTTGGTGCTTTTTATTTTCATTTTCATTTAAAAAATAACTTTTTCGTCTTTTGGTCTAATAATTTCAAATTCTGGTTCTTCAAATATTTTATTATTTTTCTTCTTTTCTTCTTCTTTTTTTGGCTCGGGAATTACTGGTTTAATAAAATTTAAACTTGCCACTTTGTTAGTCGAAATTCGTTTTCCTCGTGCAACCACCGATTTTACTTTTAAAAATTTTTCAGCATCAATTAATTCTGGTTCTTTTGTTTTATCTTTTCCTCCAAATTTCACTTTAATAACAGGATTTTCTATATCCACTATTTCTACAAGAAATGATTTTTCATGTTCGCCAATAAATGATTGTTCGTTGTCGATATTGTCGAAAGTAAACCGCTTAAGATAATAATATTTTTGGTCGGCGTTGTAATAAATAGCGTTATAAATTTTTTTCGTATCAAATTTTTCTAAATATATTAAATCTCTATGGTAATGATTACTAAAATCAGTAGAAGTGGTTCTGTAATGTCCTGTTTTTCTAACTACAAGAATTTTCTCATCACCTGAAAATTCACCAATATACTTACCAGAATCTGTTTCCTGTGTTTTTAAGCGATACGTACTTTCGTCGAACCATATTTTTTGTCCTCCCAAAGTAGAAGTTCCTTTTGCCCTCATAGTTATCTTATGTACAGCATGTCTTGTTAGGATATTTCCTTGTGCACTTCTATTTTTTATTGAAAGTTTGCTAAAATCAAAATCCCATTGTTTTACTCTCAGGCGAGGTTTTGGTTTTAGTTTAACAAATATTTTTTCGGCTTCCCCATTTGAATTTACTGTGAAATACCAAATTTGTGAATATTCAGGATTTTTTGATAAATTATATTCTCTATCACGAGTTACGGCTTTTACTGCAAAGCGTTTAACATAAGTAATTCCAGACTTGCCATCTCTATAAGCAGTATTGTAAATTGTTCTAGTATCATTGCGACGGTGAATAGCTATGTGAATTGCATTATTGCCTATAAGAAATTTATCAGATATTTTGGTGATAAAATAAGAACAGTCTTTTCTGAAAACAATAACATTGTCAATATCAGAACAATCAGCAATAAATTCATCTTTTTTTAATTCCATACCAGCAAATCCATCTTTCCAATTTACATATAATTTTTTGTTAGCCACAGCTACATGCGATGCTACAATTTCATCAAAACTTCTAATTTCTGTTTTTCTTTCTCGTCCTTTTGAATATTTTTCTTTTATTCGCAAAAAATATTTGATTGTATAATCAACAATATGAGCCAGATTATATTCTACTTCTTTAATTTCTTCTTCCAGCGATTTTAAATGTCTATCTGCTTTAAAATCATCGTATTTTGAAATTCTTTTTATTTTTATTTCAGTAAGCCGAATAATATCATCTCGTGTAACTGTTCTTTGTAATAGATATTTAAAAGGTTCTAATCCGTTATCAATTGTTTCAATTATAGATTCCCAAGTTTCACAATCTTCTATTTTTATATAAATTCTGTTTTCAATAAATATTTTTTCTAATGAAGAAAAATGCCAAGCCTCGGCAAGTTCGCTTAGTCTTATTTGTAATTCTTCTTTTAGGAGTGCAAGTGCTTTGTCTGCAGATATTTTAAGTATTTCACTTACAGTAATAAAACAAGGACTGTCATCGTTTATCACACAAACATTAGACGAAATAGAAATTTCGCAATCAGTAAAAGCATAAAGTGCGTCAATAGCTTGATCTAAATCAGTACCTGGTAAAACATGTATTACAACTCTAACTATATCAGATGTTTTGTCTTCTACCTTCTTTATTTTAATTTTTCCCTTTTCATTTGCAGATACTATTGAATCTATAAGTGAACCTGTATTTTTCCCAAAAGGGAGTTGGGTTACAATAAGTGATTTTTTGTTTTCACTTTTAACAATTTTTGCTCTAACTCTCACTTTTCCTCCACGCAAACCGTCGTTGTATTTTGATACATCAACAAATCCACCTGTCATAAAATCGGGAAATAAAACAAATTCTTCGTTTTTGTAATATTTTATACAAGCATCAATTAGCTCAATAAAATTGTGAGGCAGGATTTTTGAAGCAAGTCCAACTGCAATACCTTCAACTCCTTGTGCTAACAAAAGCGGAAATTTAACAGGCAAGTTAATAGGCTCTTTGTTTCGTCCGTCATAGGATAATTTCCATTTTGTAGTTTTTGGATTAAACACTACATCTAAAGCAAATTTTGTTAATCTTGCTTCAATATAACGAGCAGCGGCAGCTCTATCGCCAGTAAAGGTATTTCCCCAGTTTCCCTGAGTATCAATAAGTAAATCTTTTTGTCCTATTTGCACAATGGCATCGCCAATAGACGCATCTCCATGTGGGTGATACTGCATGGTAAAACCGATAATATTTGCTACTTTATTATAACGACCATCATCTAAACGTTTCATAGCGTGCAAAATACGCCTTTGCACAGGTTTAAAACCATCGTAAACATGCGGTACGGCTCGTTCAAGAATCACGTAGGAGGCATAATCTAAAAACCAATTTTTGTACATTCCAGATACGGATTTTACAATATGTTGTTCTTCTTGTTCAGCTTCAATATTTTCGTTAGTTTCGCTTGGGTTGAGTTCTTTTTTCATTAATTTTTGTAAAATTTATAGGAATTACTATTTTTGTAAAACATTACAAAATTAAGAAAAAAACAATATTATGAAAAAAATAATAAGTTATAAATTAGAAGTTAATTGTTGGAAGTTAAAAAACACTAATTAAAAACCTTATTTAAAGATGTTTATAAAAATAATTATTTTATACAAAAATGCAAACATACGGATAGTCCCTACAAAACAGTGTTGGTATGATTAACAAGTATTTACAAAAATA
>JAOZTW010000073.1 GCA_029938985.1 Bacteroidales bacterium
GAGGATTTTAAAATAATCAAAATAACGCAGTAATTTGCATTTATGAAAAACGCCATCAAAGATTACTAAAGCTTTAAAGTTACACAACTAATTTTTTGCTTTTTAAAAGTACAGAGAGTATAATAATCCAATAATATCAAAAAATATCAAAATAAAATAAAAATAAAATAAAAAATATAATTCACAATGGCAAGAAAAAACAGATTAGGAAAAGGACTTGGTGCTTTAATAAATGAATCATCTACAATAAAAACAAAAACAATAAAAGAAGCTATTTCAACAGGTGCTATTGCTGAGGTGGAAATTAGTAAAATAGAATTAAATCCGAAACAACCAAGAACCGAATTTAACGAAGAAAAACTAAAACAATTAAGGGACTCTATAAAAGAACTTGGTATAATACAACCTATTACATTAAGAGAATTAGAAAAAGATAAATTTCAATTAATATCTGGAGAACGCCGATTACGAGCATCAAAAATGGCTGGCTTAAAAAAAATACCTGTTTTTATAAGAAAAGCGAACGACCAAGAAATGCTTGAATTTGCTTTGGTAGAAAATATTCAAAGAGAAGATCTTAATTCTATAGATATAGCAATTACATATCAACGGTTGATGCACGAATGCAAACTTACTCATGAAAAATTGAGCGAAAGAACAGGAAAAAGTCGTTCAACAGTATCTAATTATTTGAGACTGTTAAATTTGTCGCCAGAAATACAATCAGGACTGAGAGACAGACAATTGTCAATGGGGCATGCACGAGCATTGATTATGATAGAAGATAAAGAATTGCAACAAAAGGTGTTTGCTCAAATAATAAACGACGAACTATCGGTTAGAAGAACAGAAGAAATAGTAAAAGAAATAAACTTGCCAAAATACAAAAAAGCAGAAAAAAAGAAACCAGCAAAAGTTCTGAACGAAGAATATCAGTCTTTTAAAACAAATTTCTCGGATAAACTAAAAACAAAAGTAGATATAAAAATAGGAAACAGAGGAAAAGGTAAGCTTGTTATCAACTTTAAATCGGAAAAAGAATTGAAAAAAATTATTGAGACACTTAAATAAAGGTGTAAAACAATTATATTAAATAAATACAAATGTATAAAACTTTTGTTTGGGAGGTACTTAATTAGAAATTATCGTAAAAATGAAAAAACATATAATTATTATTATCATAACATTATTTTTTGGTTCTTCACTGTTGGCACAACACAATGATACTGTTAAAGTGCAAGATAAAATTATTTTAGTTGACTCGTCTTCTACTTTTGTAGTTGATGATAATATAAAAATCGATAGTTCAAATTATAGAAATCCCAAAATAGCAGTATATTTGTCCACATTTGTACCAGGAGCAGGACAAATATATAATGGAAAATACTGGAAATTGCCAATTGTTTATGGGGCTTTAGGTGGTGGTGGATACTATTTTTACACACAAAATATTCTTTATCAAACATCTCTGGAGAACTTAGTAATACTTCAGAACGACAGCAGAATACCTGACATAGACGGTTATACAGCAGATGCTTTAAAAACGATGAAAGATAAATATCGAAGAAACAGGGATTTAACTGGATTTATTCTGATTGTTTTATGGGGGTTTAACATAATGGATGCTTTTGTAGATGCCCATTTTTCTACTTTTGATATTAGCGATGATTTGAGCCTACATGCAAAGCCTTATTTAATGAACTCACTAATTTCTAAACCATCAATTGGTTTGAAACTTACTATTAACTTTTAAAATTATTAACATTTAATTATTAAACAAAATGAAAAAAACAACTTTAATTTTATTAACAATAATACTTTTATTTACTTTTGGTTTTCAAAATGCTTACTCACAAGGAAATAAAGAAATTACAGGAGAAATAGATGAACTAATAAAAACACAAACTATTTCTAATTTTGATAGTTTACTATCAATATGGTATGTGAAAAAATCTATTTACAAAGATTCTTCGGTTGTAAATGTGAAAGGAGTTGACCATGATATTGATATTGCAGATTCTATTATTATTGAAAGGTTAAACAAAATTCCAACACCATTTGTAATGACATACAACGACCAAGTACGCTCTTGGATAAATATGTACATAAGAAGAGGAGAGTATATGTTACCAACATTTTTGGGTTTAGAAACATATTACTTTCCTTTTTTTGAACAACTACTTGATGCCAATGACTTACCAGTAGAATTGAAATACTTACCAATAATTGAATCTGCATTAAATCCTACCGCTGTGTCTCCAGCAGGTGCAACAGGATTATGGCAATTTTTATACAGTACTGGTAAAATGTATGACCTTGAAATTAATAGTTTTATAGACGAAAGAAGAGACCCTATAAAATCAACTTATGCCGCAGTAAATTTTATGAGTGATTTATACGAAATGTATGGTGATTGGCAACTTGTACTTGCAGCCTACAATTGTGGACCTGGTAATGTAAACAAAGCAATTAGAAGATCGGGAGGAAAAACAGACTTTTGGGAAATATATAATTACTTGCCAAAGGAAACAAGAGGATATGTACCTGCTTTTATTGCAGCAACTTATGTTATGACTTATGCAGAAGAACATAATTTTTATCCAGCAGAAATAAATATGCCAATTCACAACGACACGATTATGATTAACGACACACTTCATCTTTTGCAAGTTTCGGCAGTCTTACAAATACCTATGGATCAGTTACGAAACATTAATCCTCAATATAAAAAAGATATTATTCCTGGACACATAAAACCATACCCGCTTAGACTTCCTCTTGATAAATTCTCTGATTTTATTAAATACGAAGACTCTATTTACGCATATCACGACAGCCTTTTGTTTAAACCAAGAACAGTAGTTACACCCACAAAATATGTAGCATCAGCACGTGGAAGCTACACATACACAGAACCTACACCTTGTGATGAACCAAATTTGGCAGGAAAATCAGCAGTTACTTATTCGGTTAAATCTGGTGATACTTTTGGCTTTATTGCAAACTGGTATAATGTGAGTGTTAAAGACTTAAAATGTTGGAATGATAAAAATAATAATAATTTAAGCATTGGAGAAAAACTAACAATTTATGTTTACACCAAAAAATTAAAATACTATCAAGGTATTAATGCTATGACTTTTGAACAAAAACAAAATAAAACAAGTAACCAAACGGTAGCAAAAAGTAATAAAACGAATAATAAATTAGATAAAAATTTCACTTATTATACCATAAAATCAGGTGATAATATCAGCACAATTGCCAAAAAATACAATGGTGTTTCTGAAACCGATATTAAAACTATTAACAACTTTAGTGATAGAGATGTTAAAAGATTACAGATTGGACAAATAATTAAAATTAAGAGAAAATAAAATAACTATCAAATATTCCATTTCTTAAAGAAATGGAATATTTGATAATCAAAGTTTGGTGCTTTGATAAAAACAAATAAAATTGCAACATAAAAATAATATGGATAAAATAAAATTAGAAAAAGAAATTATTAATGAACGTGGACGACTATCAAGTGATAGAATGGATATTTCATTTGGAGAACTGATTAATTTATATAAAAATGATGAATTAATAATTCGCCCTGAATACCAAAGACTTTATCGTTGGACGGCTAAACAAAAAACTGCTTTAATTGAATCAATTCTACTTGCAATTCCAATACCTCCTATTTTTGTAGCCGAAGACGAAGATGGAATATGGGAACTTGTAGATGGTTTGCAAAGAGTTGCAACATTTATTAGTTTTTTTGGCGATTTAAAAAGCAATATTACTGAACTAACTTATAAAAATGAAGATAATGATGAGTTTAATGAAGATGGAGACATCAATACTCTAAATAAATGGGAGTTACAAACAGGAGGATTAATCAAAAGTCTTCAAGGCTTTACCATTGATACACTTCCTACAAAATACAAAATAAATTTAAAAAGAGCAGTTTGTAGAATAGAAATTTTAAGAGGAGAAAGTAATACATCTATGAAATACGAGCTTTTTAAAAGACTAAATTCGGGTGGTTCAAAATTAACTCCTCAAGAAATAAGAAATGCAATATATAGAGGAATAAATCCCAAACTAAATGAGTTAATAATTGAACTTAGTCAAAATCATGTTTTCCAAAAATTGACTAATTTAACTAAAATAAAAAAACAACAATTATATGATAATGAATTAATTTTGAGATTTATAGCATTTTATGACAACCTAGAAAATGTTAATGAAAGTATGGAAAATTATCTAAATAATTTTATGGAAGAAAAAGTAACAGAAAGTACTTTTCAAACAGAACGATATAGAAAAATTTTTGGCAAAGTTATGAATTTGATAGATAAACTAAATGAAGACAAAATATTCAGAAATCCAAATAATCTTTTTGTTCCCGCAGTATTTGATGGTATTACAATAGGGGTCGCTCAAAATATTGAATTATATAAAAATGATACTGAACTTTTGAGAGAGCGAATAGTTTTGTTAAAAAAAGATGATAAATTTAAAGCTACTTGGCTATCAAACAGTAAAAATAGAATAAAAAATAGATTAAAACGTGCTAACGAAATATTCAATCAAAATAAAAAATAATTTTATATGGAAATGGGTAACAAATTACTGGATTTGATAGAACAAAAAGAAACAGTATTTTTTGAAATTGAAAGAGTTTTGTTTACTAAAAGATACAAATTATCAAAAAAACATTCTAATATATTTTCAGTTCAATCTATTTCAATGATTTATTCTATTTGGGAAGGATTTATTCAACAAGCATTTCAATTATATATTGACAAATTAAATACTTTAAACATAGATTTTAATAATTTGAGTGCAAATATTCGCATATTTCACATTGAAAATTCATTCAAACAATTTACACAATATCCTAAAAATTCGAATAAAAAAAATGAATTCTATAATAATCTTGAAATCTTTTTTTCAAAAAAACAGCATATTTTATATCGTCAAATTAATACACAAAATAATATAAGTTTTAAAATTTTAAATCATTTGTTAAACTCATTTTGTTTATTACCATTTAATAAATATTGGAAAACATACAATTACCCTAATCCAAATTTAGAAGAACAAATGAATACATTTTTAAGATACTGTAATGGAATTGCTCATGGAGGTGATATAAGTTCGGAAGAAAAAGTAAGTCAACTTGTTTATAAAAAATATAGATTATTGATTGCAGATTTAATGTATGAAATAAGAAATAAAATGATTGCAGGAATAAATACTGAAAGTTATTACAACTAAGTAATTATTAGATAGTTACTTAAGATTTCACTGCAAAATTTGTATCAAGAGTACATGCTTGGCATAAAAAAATAAATCTTTACAATCAAAAAAATTATTGAAAAAACTTTACTTTACTAAAATACAAAAATTTAAAAATTTACATAAAAGATGAAATTATCTATTGTGATTGTAAATTATAATGTAAAGCATTTTATTGAGCAGTGCTTATATTCTGTAAGAAAAGCAATTAAAAATATTGAAGCAGAAATTTGGGTTGTGGACAACAACTCCGTTGATGGTTCTTGCTTGATGATAAAAGAGAAATTCAAAGAAGTGTTATTGATTGAAAATAAAGACAATGTAGGATTTTCAGTTGCTAACAATCAAGCAATACGAAAATCTAACGGAGAATATGTTTTGTTACTCAACCCCGACACAATTGTAGAAGAAGATACTTTTGAAAAAGTGATTGAATTTATGGACGCTCACCCCAAAGCTGGAGGCTTAGGAGTAAAAATGATAGATGGAAAAGGGAAGTTTTTACCAGAATCAAAACGTGCTTTACCTACTCCTTCTGTGTCGTTTTACAAAATTTTTGGGCTAGCAAGAGTATTCAATAAATCAAAAATATTTTCTAAATACCATCTTGGATATTTAGACAAAGACCAAACTAATGAAATAGAAATACTTTCTGGTGCGTTTATGTTTATGCGAAAAAAAACACTTGATAAAGTAGGTCTGTTGGACGAAAAATTTTTCATGTATGGAGAAGATATAGACTTGTCTTACAGAATAATAAAAGGTGGATATAAAAATTATTATTTTCCCAAAACAAGAATAATACACTACAAAGGAGAAAGTACAAAAAAAGGAAATATCAACTATGTTTTTGTTTTTTATAATGCAATGATAATTTTTGCAAAAAAACATTTCTCTCAAAAAAATGCAAAATTATTTTCTATTTTAATAAATCTTGCAATATATTTTAGAGCCACACTTTCAATAACAAAACGCTTTGTAAAAGCTATTTATCTACCAATTATTGATGCAGGTTTTCTTGCAACAGCATTTTATTTTTTTATCCCCTTTTGGGAAAAGTTCAAATTTAATTTATCTGGCGACTATCCAGACCACCTTATATTTATAATGGTGCCAACATATATTCTTACTTGGCTTGTATCGCTTTATTACTCTGGGGCTTACGACAAACAAATAAAGCTTTTAAATGTCCTAAAGGGGGTAGTAATTGGTACAATAATAATTTTATTAATTTATTCATTAATTGATAATAGCTATCGTTTTTCTCGTTTTATTATTTTCTATGGAGCATCTATATTGCTATCTACAAGTATTTTAACTCGTTCCTTATTGCATTTTATAAAATATAGTGATTATAGATTTGCGACCAACAAAAAGAAAAAAATTATTATAATAGGTAGTGAAAACGAAGCCAATAGAGTGAGAAAATTATTAGAACAAGTAGAAATAAATTTTAGTTTTGAGGGTTTTGTAGGATTAAATGAATATTTTACAGACCAAAAGTTTATTGGCAATATAAAACAAATAAAAGATATTATACAAATAAATAAAATTGATGAAATAATATTTTGTTCCAACGATATAGACTCGCAAACAATTATTAATCAAATGCTATCGCTTGCCAATTATAAAATTAATTTTAAAATTGCACCTCCAAAAAGTGTTTCAATAATTGGAAGTAATTCAATACATACAGCTGGCGATTTGTATTCTTTAGATGTAAATTCAATATCGAAACAAGAAAATATAAGAATAAAAAGATTTATTGATGTATATTTATCATTAAATTTTATTCTTTTCAGTCCAATTTTAATATTTTTTGTGAAAAACAAAATTAATTTTCTGAAAAATTGTTTTCTTGTTTTGATAAGTTATTTTAGCTGGGTTGGTTATAGTCAAAAACTTTCTATTCAAAATCTACCAAGATTAAAAAAAGGAATATTAACTCCGCTTGATATTTATAAAAATAGAAATATTTCGGAATCAGCAAAAAACAAAATTAATGTAGCTTATGCAAAAAATTATAAAATGATACATGATGTGAATATTATTTTGAAATCAATAAAATATTTAGGACGAAAAGTATGATAAAAATATTAATTATTGGTCTCGGTGGTTTTTTGGGTACTATTTGTCGCTATTTATTGCAAGAATTTATTAATAAAATAATTACATCACCAATACCATTAGGAACTCTAACAACTAATATATTAGGTAGTTTTTTTATTGGAATAATATATGCCCTTTCAGAAAAGAATAATATATTTTCGTCCGAATTAAAAGTTTTTCTTACTGTGGGTTTTTGTGGAGGATTTACTACCTTTTCTTCTTTTACCTACGAAAACTTGAACCTTTTAAAAATAGGTGATTTTTTAAATTTTTTCGTTTACACAAGTATCAGTATTATATTAGGTTTACTTGCTGTTTTCGGGGGTGTTTTTATTATAAAAAATTTTTAAAATAAAATTTTTTGCCTAACATTAAAATAATATTACTTTTGCATATACATAAAAATTAATAAATGAATACAGCACTTTTCATTGCACGTAAAATAACTAATAGCAAAGAAAATAAGAATAATATTTCTAATTCAATAATATCAATTGCTATAATTGCCATCGCATTAAGTCTTTCAGTAATGATACTTTCGGTAGCTATAATAACTGGTTTTAAGAAAGAAATTAGAGAAAAAGTTATTGGATTTGGTTCACATATTTTAATTATGAATCATGATACTAATTCTTCTTATGAAACAATACCTATAAAAAAAAATCAGGATTTTTATAAAAATATAACAGATATTGAAGGAGTAAAACATATTCAAGTTTTTGGAATAAAGGCTGGCATAATTAAAACAGATACTCAAATTCAAGGGGTTGTATTAAAAGGGATTGGTAGTGATTTTGATTGGACTTTTTTTGAAAAAAATATAATTGAAGGAAGACATTTTGTTGTTAATGATGAAAAAAAAACAAACGAAGTGGTTATTTCAAAATATATTTCTAATTTATTGAAACTGAATGTTGACGATAATCTTTATATGTATTTTATTCAAGACCCTCCACGATTTAGAAAATATAAAATAGTAGGTATTTATAACACTGGATTAGAAGAGTTTGACAAACTTTATGTACTATCTGATATTGCTGATATTCAAAAGTTAAATAACTGGACAGAATCAAAAGAGGAACTTGTTACAGGTTTTGAAATATTAATAGATGATTTTAAAAACTTGGAACAACTAAGTAATGATGTTAGATTTAAAGTGGCATTCAAATTAGAAAAAGATGGCAGTAAATTAAAAGTAGAAAATATAAAAGAACGAAACCCGCAAATATTTGATTGGCTTTCGCTTACCGACATGAATGTTTGGGTGATTTTAACAATAATGCTTTTTGTGGCCACCATTAATATGGTGTCGGGCCTGCTGATAATTATATTGGAAAAAACAAATATGATTGGCATACTTAAAGCAATAGGAAGTTCAAATGCTGAAATCCAAAAAATATTTATTTATAATGCAATTTTCATAATGGGAAAAGGTATTTTGTGGGGCAACGCAATAGGATTGTCAATTAGTTTTATACAATATTATTTTAATATAATACCATTAAATCCAACATCTTATTATGTTGATACAGTGCCAATTAACATACAACCATTACAAATTATTTTATTAAACATTGGAACTCTTTTTATCACATCTTTGATATTAATTATTCCATCATTTATAGTAACCAAAATAGAACCTATCAAAGCAATTCGTTTCAATTAATTATTAATTTAAAAAAACAACAAATATGAAATTAGATGTACTACTCGGTCTGCAATGGGGCGATGAAGGAAAAGGAAAAATAGTAGATGTATTAAGTCCTAATTACAAAGCGATAGCAAGATTTCAAGGTGGACCAAACGCAGGACACACTCTAAAATTTAATGATAAAAAATACGTACTTCACACAATTCCTTCTGGTGTATTTAGGGATAACACCGAAAATATTATTGGTAATGGAGTTGTAATAGACCCAATTATAATAAATAAGGAAATAACAAAAATTGAAAATGATGCTTCTGATTTGAAAAAACATCTGTTAATTTCCAAAAAAGCTCACCTTATACTTCCTACACACCGCATACTTGATGCAGCACAAGAAGCGGCAAAAGGAAAAGATAAGATTGGTTCAACTCTAAAAGGTATTTCGCCAACCTACACTGACAAAATTGGACGTAACGGTCTAAGAATTGGAGATATATTATCACCAAATTTTATGGACAAATATAATAAATTGATTGAAAAACATAAAAAACAACTCAAACATTTTGATTTTGAATACGATTTAGCTGAGTTTGAAAAAGGTTGGTTTGAAGGAATAGAACTTATTAAAAAATTCAAAATAATTGATAGTGAAATTTATATTAATAAACTTTTGGACGAAGAAAATAATATTCTCGCCGAAGGAGCACAAGGCACGCTTTTAGATGTGGAATTTGGTTCATATCCTTTTGTAACCTCTTCTAATACAATAGCTGCAGGAGCATGTACAGGCTTGGGAGTTGCTCCTAACAAAATAGGAGAAGTATATGGAATTTTTAAAGCATATTGCACAAGGGTTGGTAGTGGACCGTTTCCTACAGAACTTTTTGATGAAACAGGTAAACGTATGCAAGATGTTGGTAATGAGTTTGGAGCAACAACTGGTCGTCCACGTCGTTGTGGTTGGTTAGATTTAGTAATATTAAAATATTCAATAATGTTAAACGGTGTTACACAACTTGTTATAACAAAATCCGACGTACTTTCTGGATTCGAAACAATAAAAATTGCTACTTCCTATAAAGTAAATGGAGAAGAAATTGATTATTTACCTTATGAAATTAATGAAAAAATAGAACCAATATATACAGAACTACAAGGTTGGTCGCAAGATATTTCAAAAATACAATCTTTTTCAGAACTACCTACTAACTTTAAAATATTTATACAATATGTTGAAAAATTTGTTGGTGTACCAATAAAATTTGTTTCAGTTGGTCCTAAAAGAAAAGAAATGATATTTATATAAAAATTAAATACGGTTGAAATTATATTGAAATATGGTTGAAATTATATTGTATTCTATACAAAAGTTTTTACCTGTTTATATATTTGTAACATGCTAAATGATAAGATTATATGTAAATGCGTAAGCAACATTAAATAGGTCTTAGACCTTATTTATATTGTAAAACTTTGTTTTAACAAAGTTTTTTAATTATTTAATCAACCGTATTTCAATTGAAATTCAACCGTGTTTCATTTATTTCTATTATAACAAGGGTGTTTGTATGGGTCACATACATCTTCTATGTTTTCAACACGTTTCCAACCATCAATAAAAGCAACTATGAATGAGCCTTTTATTTGCATTTCTTCTTCTGCTAAACAGGCATCTTCATATTCAGTATATTCTCCAACAAGATATTTAATCCATTCTCCATGAATATCTTCTATTAATACTGTTGTTTCTGGATCAAAATCAGGCCAAATACTTTTAAGTTTTGTATCCGAAAGTTTAACTTTAGAAGCCGCTATTTGAATACGAAAAATTACATTTTCTTGTTTTATTTCCGAAATATTATTATTTTCTGAAGTATTGTTGTGTTCCGATGTATTATTATTCTCGGAAGTATTATTAATTGTCTCATTATTTGTGGTTTCATTATTATTTGAGTTTCCCACTATTTTAGTATTATTAGATGTTTCATTAATAATTTCATTTGTATTAAAAAAAGTTTTATAAACTTGCATTTGATATATAATTGCTTCATTTTCTAACTGTTCGGCATTTTGACATATTTCATAATATTTTTCATCATTTTTTTTCAGTGACTTCGCTTTATTTCGTTCTGAAATTGATTTTTTATGAGTTTTTTTTGCCAGTGTAATATTTTCATTCATAATTTTTTTATTACCATCTGTAGCATCTTTTATTATTTTTGACAAATTTATACGATACAAATTATAAGTTGATTTATTTGCTTCGGAATATTTTAATGTGCTTTTTATTAATTGTTTATAAGCTACTCTCTTTTGTTTTTTTTGCTTTTTAATTATTTTTTTCTTCTTCCGTCCTTTTGCTGATGCAATTTGAGATTCAAATTCTTCTACTTTATTAAGTTCTGTTTCACCTTTTGTTTTTAAATTATCTCCCTCCTTTTTTATTTTCAATATATTATCAAGTTCTTTTCTCTCTTCGGAAGACATTAAATTTTTAATCTCATCAATTTCTATAAGATTTGTTTGTGAAAATGCGACTACCTGAAAAGTTAAAACTAAAAATATTGTTAATAGTTTGAAATTTAGTATATTATTCATTTTATTGTTTTTTAAAATTATCTTTTGATATTATAATCAAATTTTGTGCAAAAAGTAAATAATTAACGAAAAAAATAAAAATATATTTGTAACTAATTAATAAATTTACAAAAAAATATTTCATATAGAAAAAATGAATAATTATATAATACCAAAATAAGCTGTTTTTTATTCTTTTAATAATTTAAAAATAGATTAATAATGAGACATTTAATGATAATTAATGTTTTTTAAATGTAAAACAAACAGAGAACTTTGAGTTACTTTTTTTCTTTTTCCGTTAATCTCATGTTTTTATAAATTTCAGTGTTTAAATTTTTGTGAAATATTTAAAATTTTTAATGAAATATAATAAAAAATATAACCAAATAATGAACCAAATAATGCACCACCAATCACATCAGCAGGAAAATGAACTCCAAGATAAATTCGACTATAGGATATAATAATAGCCCATGACAAAATGAGTATAGAAAAATATTTATTTTTAAAAATTAAACTTGTAAAAACAGAAATTACAAAACTATTGGTAGCATGGGAGGATATAAAGCCGTATTTTCCACCACATTTATTTTTCACAATGTGGACTAAATCAGCTATTTCTGGATTGTGACATGGTCTTAGTCTTTCAAAAACATTTTTAAAAAGATGTACCGAAAGTTTATCTGCAATAGTAACAGCAAGTATAAGTCCTACAACAAAAACAAATCCTTTGAGTTTATATTTTTTGAAAACAAAAAAAAGAATTGTTAGATACAAAGGTATTGAAGCATACTTATTGCTTAACCACCACATTATTTCGTCAAAAACAGAAGAATGTAAACCATTCAAAAAAAGAAAAATACTTTTGTCTAAATTTACTAAAAAATCAAACATTTTTTATACGGTTGAAATACAATGGAAATTCAGTTGAAATACAATGGAAATTCAGTTGAAATAC
>JAOZTW010000074.1 GCA_029938985.1 Bacteroidales bacterium
AACTTAAAAATAAAAATATAATAAGTTTGGAAACAAAGAAAGGAATAATCAACTGTATTTCATTTCTTTCTACTGAGTTTCTACAAACTATTGACTTATTATTTCTTTTTCACTTACAATTTCTTAACACATTAAATTATAAAAATGAAAGTAGTTATTTTAGCAGGCGGAATGGGAACACGACTTGGAGAAGAAACAGGAGTAAAGCCAAAACCAATGGTAGAAATTGGAGGTAAGCCTATTCTTTGGCATATAATGAAAACATATTCTCATTATGGTTTCAATGAATTTGTAATATTAACTGGTTACAAAGGATATAAAATTAAAGAATATTTTGCAAATTATTTTCTTCATCAAAGTGATATTACCTTTGATATTAAAAATAATTCAATAGAAATTCTAAATAATTATAGTGAACCTTGGAAAGTAACAGTTTTGGATACAGGAATAAACACCATGACGGGAGGCAGAATTAAACAGGCTCAAAATTTTGTTGGAAACGAACCTTTTTTACTTACTTATGGAGATGGAGTTGCTGATGTAAATATTATTAAATTAATAGATTTTCATAAACAAAATAAAGGAATTGTAACACTTACCACAGTGCAACCCGAAGGTCGTTTTGGCGCTTTAGAAATTAACAATAACAAAGTTTTGAAATTTAATGAAAAGCCAAAAGGAGATGGTAGTTGGATAAATGGAGGTTATTTTGTTTGTCAACCTGAGGTTTTTGATTATATTGAAAACAATCAAACTATTTTTGAACGTAAGCCATTAGAAAAAATTGCTGAACAAAATAAGCTATTTGCTTTTCCGCACAGTGGTTTTTGGAAACCAATGGATACATTAAGAGATAAAATTATGTTAAACGATTTATGGAACAAAAAAGCACCTTGGAAAATATGGAATTAATAAAATTTAATAATGTTTTTAAAAACAAAAAAGTTTTAATAACAGGAAATACAGGATTTAAAGGAAGCTGGTTAACTATTTGGTTATCACAGCTTGGCGCAGATGTATATGGATTGTCAAAAGACATACCCACCAAGCCCTCACTATATAAAGAAGCTGGTATAGAAAGTAAAATAACTCACTTTGAAAAAAACATATTAGATAAAGATGAGTTTGAAAAAATTGTAACAGAAATAAAACCCAATTTTATATTTCATCTTGCAGCACAAGCTATTGTATCGGAGGCTTATAAAAACCCCGTTGATACTATTGCCACAAATGTAATTGGTACGGTAAACTTACTTGATATACTTCGTAAATCAGATTTTGACTGCTCGGTAGTTTTGATTACCAGCGATAAATGTTATCATAATGTTGAATGGGCGTGGGGTTACAAAGAAACTGATAGATTAGGAGGTAAAGATGTATATAGTAGTTCAAAAGCTGCTGCTGAAATTTTAATTAATTCGTATTTTGAATCTTTTTTTAAAAGCCAAAATAATAAAATAAAAATTGCAACAGCACGTGCAGGAAATGTTATTGGCGGAGGCGATTGGGCAGCAAACAGAATTGTGCCTGACTGTGTAAAAGCATGGGCACAAAATAAAACAGTTGAAATTAGAAGTCCAATGGCAACTCGTCCTTGGCAGCATGTTTTGGAACCTTTGAGTGGGTATTTATTACTTGCAGAAAAACTATATAATAATAATCAACTTGCTGGTGAAAGTATTAATTTTGGACCATTATCATCTATTTCTGTAACCGTAGAAAATTTAATTAAAGATTTAAGTAAAAATTGGAATTTTACAGAAGAGAATAAAGCATATAAAATTACTGATAATATAAAATTTAACGAAGCAGGACTTTTAAAATTAAACTGCGACAAAGCTTTGATGTACTTAAAATGGTTACCAACATTAAATTACGAACAAACAGTTCAGTTTACTGGTGGGTGGTATTCGCATTTTTATAAAAATATAGATAATATTTATGACTTCACTATTTCACAAATTTTAAAATACGAACAAACAGCATTTGAAAAAAAACAAAAATGGATAAAACAATTATAGATAACGTTTCACTTACTGATTTAAAAATAATAGAACACCCCAAAGGAGATATTTTTCATGCTTTAAAAAAAAGTGAAGATTCTTACAAGGGATTTGGTGAGGTGTATTTTTCAAACATAAATCACAATGAAATAAAGGGTTGGAAAAAACATACTAAGATGACTCTAAATATTGTTGTGCCTGTTGGTAAAATAAAATTTGTTATATTTGATGATAGAAAAGAAAGCAAGACTTATAATCAATTTTTTGAAGTAATTTTATCAACTAAAAATTATAAAAGACTAACCATTGCTCCCAATCTGTGGGTTGCGTTTAAAGGTTTGGAAGAGAATAATTTTTTACTTAATATTGCAGATTTAGAACACAACCCAACGGAGGGGGTAAATATAAACTTAAATGAAATTACTTACAATTGGAATAATTAATTTATGAATGTTTTAATAACAGGAGGTTACGGATTTATTGGTTCTTTTTTTACAAAATATTTTTCGGAAAAAGGGTATAATGTTTATGTTTTAGAAAAAACCATTTCTAATAAATTGATTGGTTTTAAACATAAAACAATAGTTGCAGATATTACTAATTTAAAAAGTTTAAAGCAAAAATTAGATATTAAAATAGATATTTGTATTCACACAGCAGCAGCGGCAGATTATTTTATAGAAAATTATTCCAAAATATCTTTAGACATAAATAGCTACGGTACACGAAATCTATTGGAGGTGTTGAAAAATAAAAATATCAAAAAATTTATTTATTTTAGCACCATTCATATTTATGGTAACAAATACAAAAATATAACAGAGGAAACAAAACCTAATCCATTAAATGATTATGCCTTAACGCATCTATTTGCAGAATACTATGTAAAACAATACAGTCAATTATTTAATTTGCCATACATAATTTTAAGAATGACAAATTCTTACGCCTGTCCGTTGTCGTCAAATTCAACAAAATGGTATTTAGTGTTAAATGATTTAGCAAAAGTGGCATTTGAAAACAACAAAATTGTGTTAAATTCTAACGGCACACCAAAAAGAGATTTTATCTGGATTTATGACGTTTGTAAAGTTCTTGAAATACTTACTAATAAAGATAATATAAAAAATGAAACTTTTAACTTAGGTACAGGAAAATTGTATTCTATCTTAAACTTGGCAGAAAAAGTAAAAAAAGTATTTTTTGAAACTTATAATAAACAACTTACAATAACGATAAATAAAGAAGATAAAAAGAATCATATAGCAAGTTTGGTAAGTGTGGATAAAGTAAAAAAACATACAGGAATTGAGTTTACCGAAAATATTGAACAAGAAATATTAAATCTATTTAAGTTACTGAAAAAAAGCAACTAATGAAAAACAAACCACTTATTAGTGTATTGATGACGGTTTATAATCGAGACAAATACATTGCCGAAGCAATTGAAAGTGTTATAGATTCTACCTATCAAAACTGGGAATTGATTATTACAGACAACTGTTCTACCGATAAAAGTTATGAAATAGCTGAAAAATTTGAAAAAAAAGATTCTCGTATAAAAGTATTTAAAAATGAAAAGAATCTTGGGCAATTTCCAAATAGAAATCGTGCAGTTACTCATGCTAAAGGGAAATATATAAAATATTTAGACTCCGATGATACTATATATCCATTTGGACTCAAAACTATGGTAGATGCAATGGAACAATTTCCCGAAGCTGGAATAGGATTGCCATATACTCAGTGGGTTACATCAAAACACTATCCTTTTTTAGTTCAATCAAACATTGCTTTAATAGATCATTTTTTTAAATCAAATTTTTTAGCATTTGGACCAAGTGCAACAATATATAGAAGAGATTTTTTCAATAAAATAGGAGGTTTTGAGAACAAATATAAAGTTGTGGCAGATTTTGCATTTACACTAAAAGCAGTTTGTGAAAGCCCTGTTGTTTGCTTTCAGCGAGATTTAATTTGGTGGCGTAACCACGAAGAACAAGAATTTTCAACAAAAAGTTCCGAGTTTATTGAAGTATATTTTCCTGCACTTAAAAACAATATTCTTTCAGAACAATGTCCGTTAAACGAATCAGAGAAACAAATAATTATTAGAAATTCTAAAAATATTAATGCCCGAAAAGTTATTAAATTAATGATGAAGTTTAAATTTAAAATTTCAAAAAAAATTATTAAATATTTTGAATTGAGTTTTTCTGATTTTATAAAAGCTTTCCGAAGAAACAGAAAACTTCCAACAACAAAAATATAAAAACAATGAGCAAAATTTTTGTAACACAACCATCCCTACCTCCATTAAAAGACTATGTTGCTTTATTAGAAAAAATTTGGGAAACCAAGCATATAACAAACAATGGCAAATTTCATAAGCAATTTGAAAGAGAATTAAGCTCTTATTTAAAAGTAGAAAATTTATCTTTATTCACAAATGGAACGCTTGCTTTGGTTATTGCTTTGCAAGCACTGAGAATAACAGGAGAAGTAATTACAACACCATACAGCTTTGTGGCAACAACTCACGCACTTCATTGGAACGGCATAAAACCCGTTTTCTGCGATATTAACGAACATGACTTTAATATAAACCCCGATAAAATAGAATCCTTAATAACCCCAAAGACCACCGCAATAATGCCTGTTCATGTGTATGGAAATCCATGTGATAACGAAAAAATACAGAGAATTGCGGATATTTATGGATTAAAAATAATTTACGATGCAGCACACGCTTTTGGTGTTGAACAAAATAATAAAACTATTCTGAACTGGGGAGATTTATCAATACTTAGCTTTCATGCAACCAAAACTTTTAATACAGTTGAAGGTGGAGCAATTATTTCGAAAGATGAAAAACTAAAAAAAAGAATAGATTATCTGAAAAATTTTGGTATTGTTAATGAAACCACAGTTGTAGGCTATGGCATAAATGCCAAAATGAACGAACTTATTGCAGCTTACGGACTATTACAAATAAAAAATATTGACAACGAAATACAAAAAAGAAAACAAAAAACAAATTTGTATCGTAAATTTATAAAAAATATTAACGGTATTTCTATCTATTCAGATTTTGAGAACACAAAACACAACTATTCGTACTTTCCTATTTTAATTGATAAAAATAAATTTGGAAAAACAAGAGATGATATGTATCAAATTTTAAAAAATAATAATATCTTTGCACGTCGTTATTTTTATCCATTGATAAGTCAGCTTCCTGCATATCGTGGTTTGGGTTCTGCTAAAAAATCAAATTTACCAATTGCTATCAAAACAGCTGAACAAATTTTATGTCTGCCTTTATATGCCGAGTTAGAGAATAAAACTATTGAATTTATTGTAAATTTAATACGCCTAAAGGATTGTTCATGAAAAATGTAACAATGTTTGTTGCTGGAATAACATAGATAGACACAGGCAACATTGTGAACGTGGCGAACAAGAGCGAGAACGATAATTTTAATTAAAATGAACTTTGAGAGTGCTATTCTATTTTATAACAATTAGAATAATGCTTTCTTTTAATATTAAAATAAGTTATGAAATATTTTAACACATCTGGTCCAAACATAGCAAACGAACATTATACAATTCAACGCACAAAACTAATAAAAGAAGGCATTGTGCTTGTGAAAAGAAAACGATATTTTACTATCTGGGCACCCCGTCAAACAGGCAAAAGCACTTATTTTAGGCAACTTGCAAAAGAATTAAATAACTTAAATTATAAAGTTGTTCATTTGAACGTAGAAAATTATCTTGATG
The DNA here is from genome assembly GCA_029938985.1 of Bacteroidales bacterium. GTDB lineage: Bacteria > Bacteroidota > Bacteroidia > Bacteroidales > JAOZQN01 > JAOZQN01. The sequence continues at coordinate 5,790 of JAOZTW010000074.1, forward strand.
CAACAAAAGAGGTTTTTTTAAATATTTTAAAAGAGCATCTAGAAGAACAAGCAAATATAATATTAAATGATACAAAAACATTTACTAAGTTTGAACAAGAGATAAGAAGTATAAAGAAAGATAAATGTGTTTTAATAATAGATGAAATTGAAGGCTTAAACCCTGAATTTTTTGGACAATTTTTACATACAATAAGAAATTTATATCATTCACGAGAGAAAAATTGTTTAAAAAGTGTGATACTTGTTGGCGTTTCAAATATTGTTGGTGTTGTTAATGATAATGCAAGTCCATTTAATATTGCAGACAATCTGAATGTTCCGTATTTTACAAACAACGAAGTTTTTGAACTTTTGGGACAACATGAAACAGAAACAAAACAGTTATTTGAAGAGAAAGTGAAACATAAAATTTGTCAAATAACGGCAAATCAGCCTGGATTAGTAAATGGTTTTGCAAAAAAACTTATAGACAACAGTCCAAGTAAAAAAGAAATTATTTACAATGATTATTTACAAGTAGAAGACTGGTATTTAACAGAAACAATAGACAAAAATTTTTCAAATATTTTAAACAAAGCAAAAGAAGAACGTAATTTCGTAGAAAGACTATTATTTACAGAAGATAAAATTCTTTTCAAAATAGACCGACCAAGTATTAAACTTTTACATACAAACGGACTGATAAAAAAAGATAAAAAAGGATATGTAACATTTTGGGTTCCGTTTTACAAAAAAAGGCTTTATGATGCTTTTTATCCTTACACTAATGGAGAACAACGACAAATTAGCAGAACAATTTATGCACCAGACTATTTATCTAAAACAGGAGAATTAAAGATTGAAAAATTAATAAATACTTATAAAAGTTATGTGAAAAAACGTGGTTTTAAAGTATATATGCAAAAAGATGACGCTGGCAATTATAAATCGTTAAAAGAGAGTGCATTAATATATAGCTTTGAAACATATATTAACGCAACAATGCAAGAATTAGACGGAAAAATATATCGTGAAGCAGATACTGGACTTGGTAAAAGCGATATGATAATAAATATTGCAAATAAAGAATTTTTAATAGAAACCAAAGTTTATTACAGTCCAGGACAATTTGAAAAAGGTAAAAAACAACTCGCTTATTATTGCAAAAGTTTAGAATTAAATAAAGGAATATACATAGTTTTTATACCCGAAAATATAGATTATCCAGATATAATAAAAGAACAAACAGAAAATATAAATGATATAGCAATAATATCTTATTTGATAAAATACGATGAGACAAAATGGTAATACGAACGAATACAAGCACATATCATTTGTTTGGTTACCAATACATTTCATAAATGCAAATAATTAACCTTTTACATAATCTTAAATACAATATTACACATGAACAAAATTGAAGCATTTGAACAATTTCTCGCAAGTGGTAGTGTCCAATTTTCGATTTTAAATTTTTCTATTAATATTATTCTAACCATGATTTTATCCTATCTACTTAGCTTGTTATATAGTAGATATGGAAAATCATTATCAAATAGGAAGAGTTTTGGTCAAAATTTTGTTATGCTCGCTGTTACAACTATGATTATTATTACCATTGTCAAGTCGTCGTTGGCTCTCTCTTTGGGGTTGGTAGGTGCATTATCTATTGTACGCTTCCGAGCCGCAATCAAGGAACCCGAAGAGTTGACATATTTATTTCTCAATATTGCTATCGGTTTAGGTTTTGGTGCAGACCAAAAAATGGCTACATTTATAGGGTTTATTTTTATCGTTTTATTTTTAATTGGTAGAAAAACACTTAGCAAAAATAGAAAACAAGAAAATAAAAATCTTATTATTACAATAAGTACTAAAGAACCTGTAAAAAATCAGATATTAAATATAGTAAATATTTTGAAACAATATAGTGTAAAAATAGACTTAAAAAGATTTGATGAAAACGAGTCTAAATTAGAAGCATCGTTTATAATTGAATTTGATAACTTTGAACAAATAAATGAAGCCAAAAATATACTTAATGAAACATATAATAATCTTACTATAAGCTTTATTGATAATAATCTAAATATATAATGGAACTATATAGAAAAAAAGGACGTATAAAAAACTTCCTGAAAAATATTGAAAAAAAAAACCTTCTTTATTTATTAAATATAATATTTATTTTAATAGTTTTTGTGTCTGGAGTATTTTTTTCTAATAAAATTAAATCCACAAAAATTTACAAATCTTTAGTTACCGAAATAAAAGTATTTTTAAGACCTGTAAAAAATATTACAAAAGTACAAATTGTAGATATTGATAATTTTGATATTGATATTAAATTTAAAGATTGGGAAAAAATAAGATATTGCAGAGAACAAACATTACTCCACAGCAAGGTTAAAAAACAATTTCAAGAAAAAGTTCCAGCAAAAATCAGGTATAAAGGCGAAACATACAAAGTAGAAATTTCGCTAACTGGTGGAATGCATGACCATGTTTATGACCCCTTACAGTGGTCGCTGGCAGTAAAAGTTAAAGGTGATAAAACAATAATGGGAATGAAAAAATTCGCATTACTCGTACCACATGCTCGTGGTTATTTAACCGACTGGATTGCACATAAAATACTTAAATCAAGAGGAGTAATTGGTTTTAGAAATAATTTTATTGATGTAAATATAAATGGAAATTATCATGGAGTTTATTATTTAGAAGAACGTTTTGACAAAAGATTAATTGAAAATAATAAATTGAGAGAAGGTATTATTTTTAGATTAAATTTAGCTTTACTTGAAAGACGTGTAGACCGAAATCCAGATTTAGATGACTTGAATTATATGAATAATATAAAGGTTTATAACTTGAAAAAAATAAAAGAAAATCCTGAGTTATTAGCCCAATTAGTACTTTTAGAAAAGCTGTGGACAGCCTATCAAAATAAGGATATTGATATTGAACAAGTTTTTGATTTGCAGAAATTTGCTTCAGTTTTTGTGGTTACCGATTTATTAAACGAAAAGCATGGATTGTCTGTTCACAACATGAGATTATATTACAATCCTATAACTGGCTTAATTGAACCAATAGCACGAGAATGGATGACAATTAACGAAAATAAAAAACTTGGCTCTTTAACTATTGAAGGCGAGGTATATAAAGCACATTTTTACGACAATTTTTATTTAAGAGACGATGCTATAACAAGAAGATTATATGAAAATATTTTATTTAAAGAATTATATTTAAAAGAAGCAACTATTATTTCTAATCAATTTTATTTAGATAGTATAATAGCTGACAATAAAGCAGAAATGAATGTATTAATTAGTAGAATTAACAAACAAAATCCAAATTATGTATTCCCTATTAATACTCTACATAAACATCAAAAAATTATCAGAGAAAAAATTTATCCTTCACAACCTACAATAAAGGTATATTTTGATAGTTTACAAAAAGACAGTTTAATACTGTTGGTGGAAAATTTAACAGAATTACCAAACGTAATAGAATTTATAAAATATAATGATAAAAAAATATCTGAAGGAAAGTTTATTATACAACCTAATCATGAGATTAACGACTCTATTCAAAGAATGGCTTTCAAGTTAAGTAATAGTTACGATTCGTCAACCTTTTCGTCCGATTCGTTAATTGTTCATTATAATGTTCTTGGAATAAATAACTCTATGACTAATTATGTAGGAAATATAATATATTCAAAAACTATTGTCTTCCCTAAAATAATGACTACGGAAGATTATCTGGTTTTGAACAAGGCAAAACAACCATCTAATATTCAAGATTTTGAGTTCCTCGCAATAAACGAAAAAACAAAAATTATTGAATTTACACAAAAAATATGTAACATAAAAAAAGACTTAATAATACCAAAAGGCTATGTAGTAAATGTAAAACCTAACTGTAAAATAGACATAACAAATTCGGCTCGTATTATTTCGTATTCTCCCATTATGTTTTTTGGACGGAAAGACAGTATGGTAACTATCTGTTCTTCAGATTCAACAGGTCAAGGTATTGTTGTTTTCAATTGTCAACAAACATCTGAACTGTTGTATGTGAAATTTGAAAATTTATCAAATATTTTTGATAATGGATGGTATTTGCGTGGAGCAATAACATTTTATGAATCACCTGTTAATATAGATAATTGTATCTTTAATAACAACATAAAAGGAGATGATTATCTAAATATTATAAGAACACAATTTAATGTAACAAACACTCAATTTACTAACATTAACGCAGACGCATTTGATGCAGATTTCTGTAATGGCATAATTAAAAATGTTAAGTTCCATCAAATTGGTAACGATGCAGTTGATGTTTCGGGAACAAAAGTACACATATTTGATGTTGAAATAGTAAACCAAGGCGATAAGGGAATAAGCGGAGGTGAGGGATCGTATTTGATATGTGAAAATATTAGTATAAATGGTGGAGAAATTGCTATTGCAAGTAAAGACAATAGTACTATTGAAATAGAAAAAATAAGTATTAATTCAACAAAACTTGCTTTTTGTGCATTTCAAAAAAAATCTGAATTTGGTCCAGCAAAAATAATAGCTAACAATGTAAATTTAAAAAACATTAAGACCAATCATTTAATAGAAATAAATTCTTCTTTATTATTAAATAATAAAAATATAATTAATAAAGAAAAAGATGTTAAACAATTATTATACGGTTCGGAATATGGAAAAAGTAGTAAATAGAATCCTAATTTTTATTTTTACAATAGGAATTTTTAATATACAGGCAGTTAATGCAAATAATTTGAATAATAATATCGATTCTGTTTTGAAATTTGTTGTAATTGGACACACATATTCTACAATACGAAATTCGGAAGAGAGAGCTTTATATATTGACAAAATTAATGAAGAAAAACCAAATTATGTTTTTATTCTCGGCGATTCAGAAGCTAACAATAATTTGATATATAATGAATATGTTTCAAATATAAAGTCAAAACTCTTCTTCTCGCCCGGAAATCACGATATAAATACTTATACAAATTCTTTGTATCCAAAAATAGTAGGATACCTTGATACTACAATTATTGATGATAATTGTAATTTCATTTTATTTAATTCGTTAGATAATATTCAAAATATAAATAAATATTTAAAAACAAGTTTAGAAAAAATAAATACAAATAATCCAACCGTATTATTAACGCATCATAGAGTGTGGGACGAAAACCTACTAAGCAACTCTGAATATCAACACGATAAAAGTTATTTATTTAGCGAAATGTTACCAACAATAAAAAATAAAGTAAATTATATTTTTGCGGGTAACAGCTCGGCACAATATTTTGGTAAACAATACTGCAAGGAGCATAGAGTAAATAAAAATGTAATTTTTTGGTGCGATATAGTTGAAAATATTACTTGTTATTCAATAGGCATGAAATATAAACAGCATTATACTATTGTAGAAGTGCGAAATAATAAATTAGCCGTGTATCCACAATTTGTTAAGACCGAGAAAGATACAATAAAAAAAGGAATAGCAAACCCAAGAAATAAAGTAGAGAAAAAAAACGAAAAGATAGTAAAATATTTGAAAAAAATAAAAATTTTACTTAAAAGTAAATCAATATGGTTTGCGTTTATTTCTGGAATATTAATAACCTTAATTGTAACGCTCTTGTTTAGAAAAAATCCTCATTGAGGGATTTAAGTAGTTAATCATATATAAACGTCACTTTTTAAGGTCAATTTTAGCATTATGCTTCGTTGTTAAAGATTACCATATAAGCAATATGCAAATATTTTACGCCTTGCCTAATACAAAAATAGCCTCTAAAAAAGTGTCGTTTATATACGATTACCTACTTAATCGCTATCACACTATAAAAATTCTCCACACAAAGAGATGATTAAAACAGATGAAAAATAAAATGAACAAATCAGAAAAAATAGAATATAGATATGAACGAAAATTCTTTGTTCGAAATCAAAAAAGACAAGATATTGAAAAAATTGTTCTTTTTCATCCAGCATTCTTTAGAGAAATATATCAAGAGAGATATATTAATAATATTTATTTTGATTATTTAGAATTAAATAATTTTTATGATAATATTATTGGTAACACTCAAAGACATAAATACAGAATACGATGGTATGGAGATTTATTCTCGGACATTGAAAAACCAAAACTTGAAATTAAAATAAAAAAAGGTTTAGTAGGAACAAAAAAAATATATCCTTTGAAAAAATTCAAATTATTTGAAGGAATGGATAGCATGGAAATTAAAAAAGTTGTTGACGAATCCGAAATAACACCTAATGAAAAAATATCCATACAATCGCAAATGCCATTTATTATTAACAGATATAAACGAAAATATTTTGAATCATTTGACAAAAAATTTAGAATAACAATAGACAACGAACAATCGTTTAATAAAGTAAATACGTTAAACAATACTTTTTTACAAAAAATTTATGACTTAAATAATGTTATTGTAGAATTAAAATATGAAATAAAACACGAGGCTGACGTAGAAAAAATCACAAATAAATTGCCATTCAGACTTACAAAAAGTTCTAAATACGCACGAGGAATAGAATTATTATATTGTTGAGGGATAAAAATTTAATTTAATAAAACAAATCAACAATAAGGGCAAACTTTGGCATATTAAAATAAAGGCATTGTTCATAAATGCAAATTACTGCGTTATTTTCATTATTTTCTGACCTCTAAAATAATGGGTAAAAAACTGGACATGGCTATAATGTGTTGAT
>JAOZTW010000608.1 GCA_029938985.1 Bacteroidales bacterium
TTCATAAATGCAAATTACTGTGTTATTTTGATTATTTTAAAATCCTCATTTACAACGAGTAAACTGTGGTATTTAAAAAATAAAAATACCTTGAACTTTACACTTATGAAAAACGCCACAAAGTTAAATGAAGTTATTTTTGTTTTAATATGCCTAATTGTAAAAAAATAAGTTCGGAAACATAATTTTAGTTACCAAACTTATTGTGAAATAGTTTTTATTAATTTGATTTTCTGCCAGCTTTTGCTCCATCTCCACATTCGGCAGTTAGATTAAATTCAAATTCTTGAAAGGAATTATATTGTGAAATTTTAAACTTTTTATAAGTTCTATTTTCATTTATTCCAACAATTTTATAATTACCTTCATTTTCAGGAATAACTATTGAATATTCACCAGTTTGAGCATCACTTTTTGAACTACCAGCAACTTCATTGTTTTCTAAATTTATTAAATTAAGCTGTGTTTCAATAGGTTGTTTATCACAATCAACTATATTTCCTGTAATAATGATTGTAGGTTTTGGAACAAGTCGTGAGTCAACATCAAGCAAATTTGCATAATATATGTCGTCGTCTCTCACAAAATAAGCCTCTTCTCCTGAGGCAGTTATAATAAATCCTAAATCATCTTGGGCTGTATTAAAAGGTTTACCAATATTGAGAATATTAGAACATTTTCCGTTTTTATCCATAGTTGCTTTAAAAATATCTAAACCGCCATAACCACCATAACCATCTGAGGCAAAAAAGATTGTTTGTCCATCTCCTGCAATAAAAACAGAACGTTCGTCTTTGCCAGTGTTAATATTCATTAGTTTAGGATACGACCATTCATCATTTGTTTTTTTGCTATAAAACATATTCAAATAGCCGTCATAATCTGCACCGCAAGCCACAATAAAAGTATTGCCATCGGGCGAAATAGACATACCGTCTGTTGCTGTAGCCCATGATTCTTCCGAAAAAAATCTTGCAATATTTTTGCCCAAACTTTCTGGTTTTGACCATTTGTTTCCAATTTTTTTAGACACAAAATAAGGTCGTCCAGCATCGTATCGCCAGCTTTGAAAAACAAGCGATTGCCCATCAGGTGATATATTAGGTTCGTCCTCTCCTGTTGAGGTATTAACATTTCTTCCTAAACATTTTGGTTTTTGCCATTTACCATTTTTATTTTCACTAAACCACACATCTCCATCGTATTGGGATTTTCCTTTATAGGTATTATAATTTTTATACGACCAAGAATTGCCACCTCTACTGCTAAAAAAATACAAGTATTTTCCATCAGGCGAAATTGACAAATTAGTTTCTCTATAATTAGAATTTAATACTTTTAATTCCTTAATTTCAATATTCTCGTGTGTAAGAATAGGAACTTTTTTTTGAGAAAAAGCCACTACGCTTACCATTAGTAGTATTAATGTATAGTTGATTTTCATTGCTATTGTATTATTATTAAAATCTGTTTTTAATGTAAAAATTATATTTGAAATAAATCAAATTAAATACAATTTACTATTTATTTGCTATTGAAGTAATAAAGCAAAATCTGGAATTAATTTTCTTAATTCACCACCAAAATCTTTGGTCTCTCCTTTCATATCTCCATAGTTCTCTCCTCCACAATGATATACGTATCCACTAAATAATTCTTCCGCTTCATTAAAATAAGAAATAGATTCGGAAGTACCACCAGTACAACCTCTATTTTCATTTTGTATTTTCTTATTTTTAATGTTAAATTTTTTTATGTTTGCTACCAAAGTATCAAATTGCAAACTATCTAATTTTACATTTTTTTCTGCTAAAACATCTCCATAACAGAGTACTTTTACATTTATCGAATCTCTTTCTGCTACTATTGTATAACTTCTATGATATTTTGGGGCCACCGAGGCATCGCCAAAATGATATTTTATTTTTGTTATTTCCACTTCGTTATTTATTTGATTATTAACATTTCCGAAATTAGTTGATAGAAAAATTATTAAAAGTCCTAAAATTAATGTTGATTTCATATTATTTTTAAATTAAAATTTTTATATTTACAAAATATTTTTTTTACAAAAATAACAAAAATTATGAAAACATCAAAATTATTAATTCTTTTTTCAATAATTGTTCTGTCCAAAAGTTTGTATTCACAAAAACCACAAGTTGTAATAACTACTGGTCATGCCAGTATTATTCAAAAAGTAGCAGTGTCTCCCAACGGCAAATTTGTTGCCAGTAATACTGTTTCTCACATTATTAAGATTTGGGATATTAACTCAGGAAAAGAAATATGCTCTCTAAATAATAAGGACGGCAAGCAAGATAACGAAGAACGAATAATGGCTCTTGATTTTTTTGAAAAAGGTAATCGTTTGTTAACCATAGATAAAAATGGAAAGATAAAAATATGGGATATAAAAACAGAAACGGCAATACATACATTTTATGCAGGAGTTGGCATGCCTAAACATAGTGTTGATATTTCGAAAAATAGAATTATTTTCTTGAACACAGATTATTCTCTCGTAATTGCAGACTTAGACAAACTTCCAGCTCGCATTTATACTGATATTAAAGCAAGGGCAATTAGAGTAAATCCTGCAAATAATAATGAGGTTTTTATAGTGGATTTAAAAAATAATTTCTTTTTATATGATATTGAAAAAAAAAATAAAACTGTTATATTTGAAAAACCTGATAATTATTTATTTCATGCAGAAATTAGTGAAAACGGCAAACATCTTGCAATTATTATTGATAAAAAGGTGAAAATATGGAGTATGAAAACTGGCAAATTGTTAAAAACATTAGAAAATTTAAAACCAACTTCAATTGCTTTTAATCATAAAAACAATGACTTAGCAATTCTCCATAACAACGAAACTACTAATAAAAACGAAATTAAAATCCTTAGTAATAATTTAAAAGAAAAAAGAGTAATGAAAAAAATTGCTCTTATGGCAACATTTATATATATATCACATAATGGAAAATACCTTGCAGTTAACTCAATGCTTATGGTTGGAAATTCGGTAACTTATACCATTGATTTAATAGATTGGAAAACCGAAAAAAAAGTTAAAACATTAAAAAGTAGAGTACATGGAATTTGGCAACTTGTTGCTTCTAAAAACACTCCACGAATTGCAGCTTTAAGTATTGATTTAAACCTTAGAATTTGGAATATTGCAGAACAAAGTATTGAAAAAATCTTTCCATTTACAAGAAAAATTGCAATAAATAATGATGGAAATATTCTTGCAATGCAAACATTTTCGGAAAAAGCCCCAAATTATACAGCGGTTATTATTTGGGACTTAGACACTATGCGTTATATTTCTGAACTTCATATTAGTGAAATGCTAACAGACATGAAAATTTGTGCCGATAACAAACATTTGATTGTCTCTAATATTATGGGCGAAATTTCACTTTGGAATATTGAAAGCGGAAAAAAAGTAAATACAATAAAAACTTCAAATGTAGGAAATCAAGTTGTTGACATCTCCTCTGATTTACAGTATATTGT
>JAOZTW010000609.1 GCA_029938985.1 Bacteroidales bacterium
AATAGAAAACTACAACTATCTAATAATCTGGTAAATATGAAGGCAAAAACTTTAGTTAGCAATAGTTCGTGCAATTTTTGAATCTATTTATGTTTTTTATAAGTTAATATGTAGGTATTGAGACATTTAACATTAAAGCGAGTCTTTTATTAAGTCCCTAATTATTCGTTAGTTAAAAAAACTACACAAACTATTGTTTACCCGTATTATTCATGAATAATACGGGTTCAGTATGATTGTATTTGTATTTTTAAATTTTTTTTGGAGACTTCTGATAATTTTTTGAAATATAACAAAAAAAACAGTTATCAATAAAATTTCTATTTTATCAATAACTGTTAATTATTATTTGTACTGTTAATTTGTTAGTCTCTAATTGAATGACGTGTAAAAGAAGTTACATCTAATCCTTTATCTTGACTTTTAAGATAAGCACTAATAGTTTGTTTATTATTTTTAACAAATGCTTGATTAAGTAAAGTGTTTTCTTTGAAAAATTTGTTTAATCTACCTTTTGCAATTTGCTCAGCCATTTTCTCAGGTTTGCCTTCGTTGATAGCTAATTCTTTACCAATTTCTAATTCTTTTGCAATAACTGTTTCTGGTACACTATCTTTGTCTAATGCCACAGGATTCATTGCCGCAACTTGCATAGCAACGTTTTTACCAACTTCCTCGTCAGTATCTGCAATATTAAAACCTACCATTGTAGATATTTTTTTATCTTGATGAATATAGAATGCTACCTTTTCTGCATTTATTTTGTTAAAATACGAAAGTTGCATTTTTTCACCAATAATACCAGTTGCTTCAATAATTTTTTCACTAATAGTCGTTTCACCTATTTTAATGTTTTTTAGTTCTTCTAAGTTAGATACTTCGGTATTAAGAGCAGTATCCAAAATTGAATTTGCTAAATTCATGAAATTATCTGTTTTTGCAACAAAATCTGTTTCACAGTTAAGCGAAATAATTACACCTTTCTTTTGGTTGTTACTTGCTTTTGCAAGTACCACACCTTCTAAAGCTTCTTTGTCTGCTCTTTTTAAGGCAATTTTTTGTCCTTTTTTTCTCAAAAATTCAATGGCTTTTTCAAAATCGCCGTCCATTTCACCAAGTGCTTTTTTGCAATCCATCATTCCTGCACCTGTCATTTTTCTTAATTTTGCAACATCTGCTGCTTTAATTTTTGCCATGATTGTATTTAATATTTTTTATACATGGTTTACTAAAGTGTTTTTTGTTTACTTTTGAAATTGAATAAACTTTATACTTGTAAACCATACAGTTTTATAATACTTGATAAACTTATAAGAATATTTTCACACATTAACTTTTCTTATAAGGAATTTAAAAAGTTCCTAATTCTTAGCTTGTTTTCGTGCAGCTCCTTTACCTTTCTTTTCGATTCTTGAAGCTTCTTTTTCCATTTTTCTTTCTTGCAAACCTTCTTTTATTGCAGCAGTAAGATTACGAACGATAAGCGAAATTGATTCAGACGCATCATCGTTTGCTGGAATAGGAAAGTCAATTGTAGGACTTGAGTTTGTATCTACCAACCCAAAAATAGGTATAGAAAGTTTTTTTGCTTCAGCAACAGCAATGTTTTCTTTTGTTACATCAACTACAAAAATTGCCGATGGTTGTTTTGTCATATCAAATATTCCACCGAGTCGTTTTTCTAATTTACCTTTTTCACGAGTAAGTTGTAGTCGTTCTCTTTTTGATAGCTTAGCAAAAGTTCCTGTATCTTCCATCTCTTTGATAGTAGCCATTTTTTTAATAGCTTTTCTGATTGTAGAAAAATTTGTTAGCATACCACCCGACCAACGTTCTGTAATGTAAGGCATATCAACTGATTTTGCTTGTTCTGTAACTATTTCTTTTGCTTGTTTTTTTGTTGCCACAAAAAGAATTTTTCTGCCCGATTTAGCAATTTGTTTCATTGCTGCGGCAGCTCTATCTATTTTTACCATTGATTTGTGCAAATCAATAATATGGATTCCATTTCTTTCCATAAATATATATGGGGCCATTTCTGGATTCCACTTTCTTTTGAGGTGTCCAAAGTGTACACCTGCATCCAATAGTTCTTGGAATGTTAATTTTGGCATTGTGTGTGTTTTTTATGATTATTGTTAACCTTCGTAAAAAGCAATTGTATGAGTAGCAATCTTTGTGTAAAGAAAGGTCTCAACAATTTTGATACTAAACAATAATTAACGTTTACTAAATTGAAATTGTTTTCTTGCTCCTGGTTGTCCTGGTTTTTTACGTTCAACTTTTCTTGGGTCTCTGGTAAGAAAACCTTCTTTTTTAAGAGCAGTTCTATCTTCGGGATTTATCTCGGCTAATGCTTTGCTTATTGCTTGGCGTAAAGCTTCGGCTTGTCCATTAAAGCCACCTCCACTTAAATTTACTTTTATGTCGTATTTATCGGCAACATTTAGTAAGTTTAATGGCTGTTTTACAACATATTGTAGCTTCGGTACAGGAAAATAAACATCAATATCTCTTTTGTTTATTGTGATTTTTCCAGTTCCATCGCTTAAATATATGCGTGCAGTAGCTGTTTTTCTTCTTCCTATGGTGTTAGTAACTCCTTCCATTTTTTCTTATTTTAAGTCTGATAATTTAACTTCTTTTGGTTGCTGAGCAGTATGCGGATGCTCGGTTCCTTCATAAACATACAGGTTTCTGTATAGCTGACTGCCAAGTCTATTTTTAGGAAGCATTCCTTTTACTGCGTGTTCCACTAATCTAATAGGTGTACGTTCCATTACCTCAGATGCAGTTCTGGTTCTTAGTCCGCCTGGATATCCTGTATGGCGAACATAAATTTTGCCTGTCCATTTTTTTCCAGTTAACTGTACTTTCTCTGCATTAATAACTATAACGTTATCGCCTATGTCTGCATGTGGAGTAAAACTTGGTTTGTATTTTCCTCGCAATATTTTTGCAACCTTAGATGATAAGCGTCCTAAAATTTCGTCTTCAGCATCAATTATAACCCACTCTTTATTAGCGGTTTGTTTGTTTGCCGAAATTGTTTTATAACTCAATGTGTCCACTTTTCTAATGTTTAGTTTGTAATTTATAATATGTTAAAGTGTGAAAATTCTTCTTTTTGGATTTGCAAAACTAAAATTAATTTCCTTAATAGCAATAATATTTCACTTTATTTTTTTATTTCTTTTTATTTATAATAGTTTTTGTTATTTAACAAACTATCTATTTGATATTTACAATATATTTAATTTATTTTAATAAGAAAAAATAATAACTTACTTTCAATTTCTATAATTTTTTTATTAATTTTGCCAATTAAAATTAAGAATTAAGAATTAGGAATTAGGAATTAAAAATTAAAAATTAAAAATTTAGAATTAGTTTACAGTTTAAAATTCTGTTATTTATTAAATACTTACTAAAGTTTTTGCTTTCATTTTATATTGATTATCAATAATTTAGAAATTAATTTTACTTATATACTATTAAAAAAGCATTATATAACACTTATAATAAG
>JAOZTW010000610.1 GCA_029938985.1 Bacteroidales bacterium
CGCAAGCTACGTTCCTGAATTAAATTGACGACACAAAGCCCGAAACCGTTATGCAAAACTTTAAAAAATAAAATAAAAATGATAATATGAATTGGAATTATGATTTATTTTGGGATAAATCTCAAAAATTTATAAAATATACGCATAAATTCTACAAAGACAGTTCTCTGTATTCTTTGTGGGCATCTTTTAGTTTAGAAATTATTGCAAGAGCAACCTTGTCATTTAAACATCCAGCTTTATTAGCAGATACTATTGAAAGCGAAAATATATTATATGCTTTTAATTTTCCAACAAATAAAGAGCCAAAATCAATTCCAATAAAAACCGTATTCGAAAGATTATCAAAAATTATTAATAATTTTTCAAAAACAGATGTTGAATTTTGTATGGATTTGATGAATAAACGCAATATTGAAATGCACACAGGCGAAAATGCTTTTGAAAATTACACAACAGACAAATGGCAAGCTGACTATTATAGAATTATTAAAATATTATTACTATATCAAAATAAAGGTCTAAATGATTTGTTGCCAAATAATATGTTAGCAACAGTTGAAGAGATGATTAAGAAAGATTACACAAAAATTGAGAAAATTGTAAAAGGGCTTATTAGTCTTCATCGGAATGATTTTTATAAAGAAAATACAGAACTGCAACAAAAAGAAAAAAGAAAAAAAGCAGAAAATGAAATTAAAAAATTAAAGGAAGAGTATTTAAAAATAGATACTTATTATGAAATCAGAAAATGTCCAGCATGTTCTTCTTTTGCTCTTGTTTCTGGCAACTTAAAAACAACAAGTGAGCCTTTCATTGAAAAAGATGAAACCATAACTCAATTATCTATCTTACCAACAAAGTTGGAATGTAAAGTATGTGAACTGACTTTAAACGGATACGATAAATTGCAAGCTGTTAAATTAGCATCAAACATAATTTTAACAGAGAAATATAATTTTGAAAAAGATAAAATTTCAATATCAAATGAAATAACTGATAATAAATAAATGAAACACCCATGAAAAACAAGTTTCACACAACAATAGCATGAAGATATAATTCGTTTATTATTAGTTATTTATTAATTATTTATATATAAAAATACTATGGAACTTAATATAGCACAACAAAATTTTTGTTATTCAGAAAGTAAAAATATAAGATTATTAGCACCAGCAGGAAGTGGAAAAACAATTTCTTTACTTTGGCGTTGTAATTGGCTTTTTAACAAAAATAAAAAAGACAAATTTTTAATATTTACTTTTACAAGAGTAGCCAGAGATGAGTTAAGAATAAGATTAAAAGAAACACCTGAATTTAATGAGCTTTCTAAAAATGTTAAAATAGAAACATTAAATCAGTGGGGATATACTTACATACGTGATAAAAAAAGCAGGCTTAAATTAAATTCAAAAAAGATTGAAAAATACACACTAATCAATAATGATTTACGCCCACTTTGGGAAAATAAACCGTTTTTGGCAAAATTAGATAATTTTCGTAATAGGTTTAATAGATATGTAGAAATAGTTGATATGTTTGATGTGCTAAAGACATTAGGTTTCAAACATACTGAAAAAGATTTAATAAATTCAATAGATAAACATTTAGTTTGGTTAAAAGATAATTTATTATACGATTTTTTTTACGAAAAAATTTATACACCTCTGGATAATTGGGAAATATTAAATTATTCAAAAAATAATTTGTCCGAAAAAATATTGCCATTTTTTAAATTTTGGGGGAAATCTGTTAAAACACTTTGGGCACAAGCAAGAATAACATTAGAAGACCAAAAATATAGAGCACTTCTTTTATTAGAAGAGAACTATAATGATAATAAAATTTTTCCAGCACCTCAACGCTACACCCATATATTAATTGATGAATTCCAAGATATAAATCCATTAGATTTATATTTGATAAAAAAACTATCAATACTTAATAAAAGTTCTTTAACTGTTGTTGGTGATGATGACCAAGCTATTTATGAGTGGCGTGGTTCAAGTCCAAACTTTATTTTAAAACCTGATAACTTTTTTGATAAAAAATTTGAAGAATACATCTTAAATATTAATTATCGTTCACCAAGCAATATAGTATTACATGCTCAAAACGTAATTAGAAATAATAAACGAAGAGTAGATAAGAATGTTCAATCATTAAATCAAAATGACGCATTAATAATTACTGAAAATTACTCATCTCACATAGATTGTTTACCATTTATAATTTCATTAGCAAAAGAAGCACATCAAAATAGAACAACTTTGGGTGTCATGAGTAGAAAAAAAGGACAATTAATTCCTTTACAAATCAAACTTACTTCTGAAAAAATTAAATATTATGCAAAAGAAGATTTAAACATTCTCCTTAGTTCAGCATTTTCAGATTTAAAAAAAATGTTATCTTCAATTGCTACGAAAAACAACAGAAAAGAAGCTGGTCAAATAACAACCGAAATAATTAGATGTTGTAATAAAGCAGATACTTATCCTTTATATTCAAAAGAAGCCAAAAAATTATATGCATATTTAATCACAAATAAACCAAGAACATTTGTTCAAGGAATAAATATACTTGAAAGTTATCCGTCAAAAATAAAAGGACATGAAATTTCATTTTTCACAAAAGCTCTGTGGAATATTGTTGATTGTTCATCGGTAAGCGATACAATCTTTGAAATTGGAAATAATTTTAAAGGTTTACAAAAACATTATGCAAGAACAGATGACGATATTTTTTATAAAGAACCACCTTTTTTATATTTAATGGAATATGCTCAAAACTATGACAATAATTTTTGGGATTTTATTGATGATATAGAAGATACAATTGCACAATATGAAAGTAATCACTTTAATGATGTAGCTGAAATAGATATTGACATTAAGTGTCCTGTTCATCTCATGACTGTGCTTAGAGCAAAAGGAAAAGAATTTGATAAAGTCGTAATATTGGATGTAAATGAAGGTATTTACCCAATTAAATTTGCAACGACACCAGAAAGATTAGAACAAGAAAGACGACTTTTTTATGTTGGAATTACAAGGGCAAAAAAAGAATTATACCTTTTAACTGTAGATAAAATATTAAATACAATAGTCGATACAAGTAGATACATAAATGAAATGAAATTGCCTGAATGACAACAAATTGCATAACATTTTCTTGCTTTGCATTGGCTTTTTTTTCAACGATAGTGCTGATTTTGATACAATTGTGCGGTAAAATTGACATTTTACTAATAATCTACTGAGTGCAAAAAAAAAGCCACCGCAACCAAGAAGTTACCGTTATGCCTCATGTAAATTACATAAAATAAGACAAATAGAAAAAAATATAAATATGTAATTTTTCAAAAATAGATATTTAAACGATTTAACAAACAAAAGACGGGAAATTTACGGTTCGATAGATTTTGGTATTTTTACAAAAATTCGTAAGTTGATAATTTTTCAAAAAGCGATGTTTAAATTTCTAAAAAACAGATATTTAAGAAATTTGATAAGCAAAAAAGT
>JAOZTW010000611.1 GCA_029938985.1 Bacteroidales bacterium
GTACCCATACAAAAGTTTTTACACATTTGTATTTCTTTAATCTATTGGTTTATAACCACATAATTGTATCATTGAACCATTGAACCATTGAACCATTGAATAATTGTATCATTCCTTATGCCTTAATTATACGTATCAAATCTGAAAATGTTTCAATTAAAATTTTGTTTTTCTAACATTTATCAACGACTAATATGTAAAAAGGTTGTATGGGATTTTGATAATAATTAGTTTTTTTAAGTTACTATTATTCTGTAACAAAATGCAGTTTTGATATGATTAGAGCATTTGGAAAGCTAATAAAAAAATTGGTTATTCTTAAAAAGGAGGAATTCTGACTTGGTTGGAGTGCCTTCACTCAAATCATAATATCTTATTTATTGATAGAAAATCTAAATAATTTCTTATTTATTAACAGGTAATTTTAGTAGTTTATATACGATTACCTAACTTATTAAGATAAAGTTGCAAATAAAATATTATTTTAAATAAATCTATTGAAATACAGATATTTGAATAATAAAAAACAACAGAACAAAATATTTTATTTTTTTGTTTTTTAAATCTAATTTTGAAATAAAAAAAAAAAAGATACCTTTGTTTTTTTATTAATAATTTTAAACCAAAAAGATATGTCATATTTTTTCACATCAGAGTCGGTATCAGAAGGGCATCCAGACAAACTCGCTGATCAAATTTCTGATGCTTTATTAGACGAATTTCTGAAAAACGATCCTAATTCAAAAGTAGCATGCGAAACCCTTGTAACAACAGGTTTAACTGTACTTAGCGGAGAAGTAAAAACAAAAACATGGATTGATGTACAGCAAGTTGCACGAAAGGTTATTAACGATGTAGGCTATACAAAATCATCTTATATGTTTGATGGTAATTCTTGCGGAGTAATATCTGCTATTCACGAACAATCGCCAGACATTAATCAGGGTGTTGCTAGAGAAAAAGAAGAAGATCAAGGTGCAGGTGATCAAGGAATGATGTTTGGATATGCTGTTAGAGAAACCGAAAATTTAATGCCTTTTAGTATTGAACTTTCACATGTTTTACTACAAGAGCTTGCAGCAATAAGAAAAGAAGGAAATGAAATGACTTATCTTGCACCAGACTCTAAATCGCAGGTAACTATTGAATATAGTAACGAAGGTAAACCAATGAAAATTGATACCATAGTTGTTTCTACACAGCACGACGATTTTATTTTACCTAAAGTGAGAACAAAAGAAGCTCAACAATTGGCAGATAGAGATATGCTTGAGATAATAAAAAAAGATGTTGTAAATATTCTTATTCCAAGAGTAAAAGCTATTTTACCTGAAAAACAAAAAAGATTTTTTGAAGGAGAATATAAATTACTTGTTAACCCAACTGGTAAGTTTGTAATTGGCGGACCACACGGCGACACAGGTTTAACTGGACGAAAAATTATTGTTGATACTTACGGAGGAAAAGGGGCACACGGAGGTGGAGCTTTTTCGGGAAAAGACTCTTCAAAGGTTGACCGTTCGGCAGCTTATGCAACTCGTCATATTGCAAAAAATATGGTTGCCGCAGGAATTGCGGATGAAGTTTTAGTACAAGTAGCTTATGCTATTGGTGTTGCAGAACCAGTTGGTATGTATGTTAATACTTATGGAACAGCAAAAGTAAAAAATAGCAATAACGAAATAATGAAAGACTACGAAATAGCCGAAAAAATATATGATATTTTTGACATGCGACCAATTGCTATTGTTAGACGATTTGGTTTGAAAAATCCTATTTTTAGACCAACGGCATCTTACGGACACTTTGGAAGAGAGCCTTATACTAAAGTAATTGCGGTAATTGAAGATGGACGAGCAGTTAACAAAGAAGTTGAATTTTTTGGTTGGGAAAAATTGGACTATGTAGAAAAATTAAAAGACAGATTTTCTCACAAATAAAAGTTTGAATTTTGGATAAAATTTTGATAAGGAATGATACAATTATTCAATGGTACAATTATGTGATTATAAACCAACAGATTAAAGAAATACAAATGTGTAAAAACTTTTGTATGGGTACTTAGCGTAAATTAATGAAGACTTAACTAATTTTAACTAAAAATGTAACTCCAAGCTCAAGCTTGGAGGACGATGATGTTTTTACTAAAGATGTAATTATTTGTGTAGCCAATTCTACTATTCTCTAAGCTTGAGCTTGGAGTTACATATATGTTGCCATTAATTTATGCTATCAAAATTTTTAACTACTATAAAAAGGGCATTGTTTAAACTCAAAATTATGATTTTCAAAATTCTCATAGTTTTGATGCTTAAATGTGCCTTTTGTTGTAGTTTTGTTTTTTTCACTTACAAAAACTTAAAACATAAATGGAAGGAATTGTAATAAAATCAACAGGTAGTTGGTACACAGTAAAATTTGTTGGAGGATTAATTAATTGCAAAGTACGTGGAAAGTTAAAGTTAAAAGGAGAAAAAACCACAAATCCTATTGCAGTTGGCGATTCCGTAGTGTTTATTAAACAAGATGATTCTACTGGAGTAATAAATAAAATATTAGCTCGTAAAAATTATATTGCCCGAAAATCAACTAATTTATCTCGTAAAAGTCATATAATAGCAGCCAATATTGACCAAGCAATTCTTCTTGTTTCATTGGTAATGCCAGAAACTCCTCTTGAATTTATTGACCGTTTCTTGGTAACTGCCGAAATGTATAAAATATCTGCTAAAATAATTTTTAATAAAATAGATCTTTATACGGCAGACACCCTGTTGTATATGAATGGAATTATTAAAGAATATCAAAAAATTGGTTACGAATGTTTTCAAATATCTGCTACCAAAAAAATTAATCTTGATGCTATAAAACTTTTGTTGAAAAACAAAGTTAGTGTTGTGTCAGGTAATTCGGGAGTAGGTAAATCAACTTTAATAAACCAATTAGATAATACTTTAAATTTACAAACAGACGAGATTTCGGAATATCATCAACAAGGAAAACACACAACTACATTTGCCGAAATGTTTGAACTACAATCTGGTGGATTTATTATTGACACGCCAGGTATAAAAGGTTTTGGAACAGTGAATATGTCGCAAGAAGATATTTCGCATAATTTCCCCGAAGTATTTGCACTTCTTCCGCAATGTAAATTCTACAACTGCACACACACACACGAACCCAATTGTGCGGTAAAAAATGCTTTGGACCAACAAGAAATTGTATGGTGGAGATACAAAAGTTATATTAGCATGATAGAGGGAGAAGACGATAAATACAGAGAAGATATTTACAAATAAGCAAATTAAATGAAAAAATAACCAACTCCAACCTATTTGTTTATTTTGTCTTATGTGTATAGTCAAGTTTTTGTTATTGTGAAACTTCGGCGTTTTTCACGAGTGTCAAGTTCAAGGCTTTTTAAATATTATAATTGAAGTTCACCTTTGTAAATGAGCATTTTAATATAAGGCATATTAAAATAAATAATTAACCAATTTAAGCGATGTTATTTTTAT
>JAOZTW010000612.1 GCA_029938985.1 Bacteroidales bacterium
CTGGCAGTACCAACTGCCTGCCAAGAGCCTGCTCCTGCACCGTCTGATGTCCAAACCTGACCGCTTGTTCCTGGACTACTAATAAAATAGCTACCGTTTTGAACTTTGGTTGCAGTTAAGCTTCCGTCTGCTAAGTCTGCTAAGTCTGTATTGTAAGCCTGTACGTTTGATCCTATAACTAAGCCAAGACTTGTTCTTGCGGTTGTAGCATTAAGCCCTGTTGATTTACCATCCCATTTAAGTCGGTCTGTATAAGCACTATTCCAATTTGTAGAATTATCAGTAACAACACTATAAGCTCCAGCACCAGTTCGTTTCATAAAACCGTTTGAATTAAAATCGCCATCTAATACAACATTGCTGGCAGTACCAACTGCCTGCCAAGAGCCTGCTCCTGCACCGTCTGATGTCCAAATCTGACCGCTTGAACCTGCACTTGAAATTAAATAATCTCCATGTTGTAGATAAGTTGCATTAATATCAGTACCTTCCCATGTTCCTGTTGCTATTGTTCCTACTGTTGCAATGTTTGAACTACCTGTCCAAGTTGAAATAGCTGTATTTTCTACATTTATAAGTTCAAGATTTGTTCTTGCTTCGCCAGCATCAGTAAGTTCAGATAAATTATTAGCAGCAAACATGTCGCCGCCACCGCCGCCAGATACTGTTATCCAGCTTAAATTACCTGTTCCATTTGTTTTTATTACCTGTCCAGCTGTTCCGTCAGAAGTTGGAAATGTATAAGTATCAATAGTTAAATTGCCACCTACTTCTAAATCGCCAGTTGTTTTAGTTTTTCCATCAACGTCTATTGAAATACCTTCGTCATCGCCATCTCCGCTTATATAACCAGAACTCATTTTAATATTATGTCCGTTCATATCTAAATCGTCCACAGCTGTGGTATATCCGCCAGTAATTCCATAACCTTCTAAGGTAGATGGTGTGTTTTCTACATTTACAAAATCTACGGATTCGGCTTTCTTAGATATCATAGCGAACGGAACACTTAACAGTTGTGAATTTCCCATTACTATTTCGTTTACAGTTATTTGAATATGATAAGTGTCGGCAGACCAGTCAATTAAAGACAATCCTGTTGTGTTTACCGAACCAATAGTTAAATTAATTAAACCTTGTGCGGTAGTTGTTACGGTGTGGGCTTCGTCAAATACACTGGTTATTAAATCGCTCTTTAAAATAGAAATATCTACGGTAACTTCTTCGTTTGTGATAACTGTGCCGTCTGCATTGCGTAGAACTGCTTGGTATTTAAACTGACTTGGCGTTTGTGCCAAAACTCCTGTTATGGCGAATAAAATCGCTAATAATAATAATGATATTTTTTTCATGTTTTTTTAATTTTTAATGATTTTAAAAGATTTAATTAACTGATGATTTTCCTTTACAGAAATAAAATACGTTCCTACTGCATAGTTTGAAAAATTGATTTGTTCTGAAACTCCTGCAAAATTTTCTTTTTGTAATACTTTACCCGAAAAGTCGGTTACAATGTAACTAACTTTGTCAAAGTTTGAAACTTTGTCAAAGTTCAAACTAATAAAGTCTGTTGTTGGGTTTGGGTAAACGGACATTTCAATATCCGACCGCAAATCTTCTACTGCCGTAGTTACATAAGAATTTTGATGAAATCCTTGTGTTATTACATAATCTCCTGCACTATGCGTTGCTGTTATACACTCTCCAATCGACCAGTCCAATTGGTAACTTGTGTTGTTAAAACTATCGCCAGCCGAACTCACCAGTTCCGGGCTTGCCGTTTGGCTCATTGCCAAACTTGTCATTCCTATGCCAATGACTAAAAATAGTAATCGTTTCATAAATTTAAAATTTAATGTTAATAATTCTGTTTCTGTTCTTCTTTTTTGTTTTCGCAATGAACCATATCGAAAATAGGTTTTGAGTAGTTTTGTTTTTTAATGGTATGATTTTGAGCATAGCGAAAAATCATACCATAAAAAAACAAAAAAAAATACTTCAGACCTAATGATATGTGCCTTATAATCATTTCATCTATATGTCTCTAAGGTCTTCCCCCATGTATTTACGAAATGAAGTCTCTTCCCTAAAACCTCTTGGAAGAAGAAATTCACCTTTGAGTGCAGGAATTGCCGCTTCTGCGAATCTAAATTGATAAGGTTTATTATCTTTATTGTGTAAAACCGTAAAGAATTTATCGTGAACCATACCATATTGAAATGAAGAACCTATTTCTTTGTTAATTTCTAAATTATACCCTGATTGTACAAAACATACAAATACTGATGAAGCATTATTTTTTTTACCCGCCACAAGATAAACATCATATCTTTGACTTTCGTTCTGAAAGTATTTTTGCCATTCAACCAGTATATTTGAAACAATTAATATTTTTTCTTCAATTTTTATACCTCTGATATTGTTTGCAAACGTCCCAGAAAAACCATATTTAGATGCCATAGATGCTATCTGTCCTGTTGCGAAATTCGTAGCTGTAACGCTAAGGGCACCACCACCCGCAAAGAATACAAATGAACCTACTACACTACCAGTCATTTTGATAGCGCGCTTTGCTGTGTCTTCGTTGTGTCCTTGTGATGCTTCATATACTGCTAATATGCCGTTCTTTAGCACATTTGCCACTGGTATATAATCCGTCGCAACATCAAGTAATTCGATGACTCCTTCTGGAGGAGCAATAGCGTTTAAATATTCCAGTGAAGCTAAGAAGTGTTCAGTATCCACTATTTTGCTGTAATAACACCAGATATAGTCACCTGACGCACCTTGGTTTAAATCTTGATAGGTTGAAACCCATGAGTAAATTGGGAGTTGTTTTTTTTGATCGTTTGCACGTATAATTATTGTTTTAATTGGGTCTTGATTTTTCTCTTTCTTCCAAAAAGCATATATAAACTTACCGCCTTTTGCATTCAAATTCAATGGATACCAAAACCAATCTCCCTTCTCTGGATTAGTATTGTAAGCTTTATCGTATGCTTCAAATTTTAGTGATGTTATGCCGTCTCCTTCATTACCTTGCTTAAAGCCTAAATACGAATATTCACCTCCTGCACCTTTATTTAAGTCTGCATCCAAAAAAAACCAATCTCCATCTTTTGGAACACCTTCATTTTGACTTTTGTGTATTTTAATATCTGGTTATATAAGTCATTTTCAAATTAATTATATTTATTTAAAATTTTTAACGCAAATTGAATTTGCTTTTCTTCATGAAACAAGATTCAACGCTTTCATTATAATATTGTGTATAGTTTTAACAATTATGGACTTCGGTTCATATTCCTCCTTTTTGTTTTAGTTTTTTGATATTGCTTTTGATAAACATTACTTTTATTTTTAATATAGGAATAAGCTCCGTTTACTGTAATTTTATTCTTAGCATTTCTCAAAAATGGTTATTAATTATTTTTAGTTGCACATATCGGTAACTTGTGTGGTGGCGTTGCCTTGTGTGGTGTGTGCGGTTGTTCGCTACGCTCACTGCCCGCACACACCAC
>JAOZTW010000613.1 GCA_029938985.1 Bacteroidales bacterium
AATATCAATAGGTTATAAAAGTGTCCAGTTTTTAAGCTCTAATTTTAGAGGTCTGACTTTTGGAAATAGGAATTAATAAAAACACAACAAAACAAATTTCAAAAAGCAGAATAAAATACAAATACGGAATAATTATAAATTCAAAAACGGATAAAGTAGAAAAACATAATGATATTGTAATTATTCCTCTTAAATATTTTTTATTGCTTTAACAACAGACAATAAGGAATGATACAATTATTCAAAGGTTCAATGATACAATTATATGGTTATAAACCAATAGAATAAAGAAATCCAAATGTGTAAAAACTTTTGTATGGGTACTTAGGACTGATTTAGTTAAATTCTTGTTGTATAATTTTGTTATCCTCCTTTAAACTGGTAGCCTCAAAATTTATTAATATAGTTTTCTAAATGGCTAAGGTTAAATACAAAACGTGTTTTTTGCCAATAGCTATCTGTGAAAAAATTATTAAAATCTCTCAATTCTTTGGAGGCATAGAGTGGCATGTAGATTTCTATTCTGTCTTTTATAAGAGTAAACATTACTCCAACTTCGTATGCAAAAGGATCTTCAAAATAATTACTATCACTATTAGTTGTGAAAAAAGCAAAATTAGAGTACAGTTTTACAATAGGAATTTTAGGAATTGAGGTTTGAAGATTTACAGAGCTAAGAAATAAATAGTTTTCGTAGCCAGTATTTAAAACAAAGCCGCCATAATTTTGTATAAATTGCCTTGAAAATACATTTTCGTATAAATTGTAAAAATCCATTCCTCGTCCTAAAAAGGAATAATCATGTTTAAAATCATTTATGCTTGTCGTACCATTTAAAGGCACATTTGAACCAGCAAAAAAACGAATATCTAAACCCGAATTTAATGACAGATAATGAATTCTGTAATCTGTTTCAAGCCAGTAAATAAAATCATTTGAAACATAATCTAAATTTAAAGTTAAATTAAATGGACGAAAAAATGACTTTTTTGTCAGTTTAAATTGCAAGTTATAAAACAATGAATAATCAGAAAACGGAGTTTCTTTAACCAATGCCTCATCTCTTAAATAGCATCTTGCAATTAAGTGTTTTTCGTATTTATCGCTATTTGTTTTGTTGTGCATGTTGAAATCAACACCTGTTTTTAATAAAGTCGAATTATGCAAATTATAGTTTAATATATCATCAATGCCGTAAATAAAACTTTTAGCATATCGTTTCATATTTAATTTGTATGTAACATCTATATATTTGCGACCATAGGTTTTGTACGAAAAATTAGCTTCTCCTACTAAATCTTGATTTTCAAAACTATACATTGGCATAATATAATATTGAAATTTACGCTGTGGAAGTTGGTAGTTGTGAAACATCATGCCAAGCATAAATTTATTACCATAGTTCCAACCTGCTACTGGAAGGAAATTAATATTTGTTTTATCAAAATTTGCAAACGAATATAAATAATTAAAATCCAAAGGTTTTGCTTTTTTAAACAAACCTTTTGTTCTGGTGTAATTATTATAACGATTAAAATCTAAGGTTGCATAATTTGCATCTAAAATTAACTCATCATAATCTCCTACAGGAGCATCAATTTTAATTCTTTTTTTACTCCCATCATACCAATTGGTAAACACTATACTATCATTTTTTAAACCAGAAACAGCAAAAGGTGAGTTTATTTGCCCTTTATTTTTTACAATAATTTTTTTATTTCTATATTTGATTTTATAATCCATTTTTTTTCGTGTTTCCACAAAATCTTTAAAAAACCAATCTAAATCTTTATCAGTATTATTGTTAAAATGATTTTCTAAATCAATAGGTTGAGGGTGTTTAAATTTCCACTCCTCATAAAACGACTGCATAATTTCATCAAATTTATCAATTCCAAGATATTCTTGAAGATAATAGAAAGCCACAGGAGCTTTTAAGTAAGCAATAGCCCAATAATTTGAAATTGAAAAGTCGGTAGAATGAGCATTAAGTGGTACGTCTTCGGTGGTATGAGCAAAAAAATCATATATCATTTCTGCGTAAAAATTATATGGAAGTTTAGACATTTTCTTGAATTTATTTTTGTCTAAATCAATACCTAAATTTGTAGAAAAATTACTTTTGGGATATTTTGTTGTTGTGTATCGGTGTTCGTAAAAAGAGTTAATGCCCTCGTCTAAAAAAGAGTAATCTCTCTCGTTAAAACCCAAAATACCATAAAACCAATTGTGTCCAACTTCGTGCATAATAACTTGCTCAAGAGTATGAGCGTTGTCGCCAGCACTAATTACCGTTATTGTAGGATATTCCATTCCGCCACCAGCACTCAAAGCACCCTGTACTGCAGTACAATTATTGTAAGGATAATCGCCAATCCATTTTGAATAATAAAAAAGTGCGTCGTTTATGTAGGTTGTGGCTTCGTTCCAGATATGTTGCTTATCGCTGGTAAACATAGACCAACTTGTAACTATTTTTCCTGTGTTTGGTAATTTAATTTCGCTTTTGTCAACAAAATAATCTTTGTTGGCAAACCAAGCAAAATCATGAATTTTACTTTCTGTATATCTAATAGTTTTATATTCACTTTTGGCTGGATTAGGGATTTCAAAACCCTGTTTATTTTGGCTGATCAAACTGTCTAACCATTCCAACTCTTCTGGATTTTGCAAATTTCCTGTTGCTCCTATAACATATTGCTTTGGTGTAGATATTGAAACATCAAAAGAACCAAATTCGGAATAAAACTCTCCAATATCAAGGTATGGCATTTCGTGCCAGCCCGTTTGGTCGTAAACAGCAGGTTTGGGAAACCATTGTGTCATTTGATAACTTTGTTCTACATGTCCCAAACGAGAAATATCTTCGGGTAGTTTTACAAAAAATGGCGTTGAAATATTAATACTTTCTCCAGGCAATAATGGTTTTTGAAGAATTATTTTACAAATATCTTCATGTTTTTTATGAGCTTCTACTTCTACTTTTTTATCATCTACTTTAAAAAGAAGCGAATCCATGTAGCCTCCAATTTTTTTAGCATTAAAATACAACTTACCATTATAGTTATTTGCTTTTTGTTTTGCAAGAGCTGTTTTTCTGTTTTTATAAGCATTTGCCCAAAGGTGAAAATATATAAAATCTAATGTGTCGGGCGAATTATTTATATATTCTATTGTTTCAAAACCTGTTAGACAATGGTTTTGGTCATCTAATTTTACCGAAATAGTATAATTTACTTCTTGTTGAAAATATGTTTGAGAATATAATTTGTTACCAAATAATAATATTATCACAATAATACTAACAATTGTTTTAGTTTTTTTCATTTTTATGTTTTTTAATATGCTCCAATTTCTACTATAGTTACTCCATCAAAATCAACAGGTAATAAAACTTGGGTCTGAGTTGGTTTTCATAACATGAGCAAGCATTGTTTGATGAAAGGTATTTATTACTATCTATATTTCAATATTATAGATTTAATATTTTTTCAATATATTGGGTTGTTATTTTTA
>JAOZTW010000614.1 GCA_029938985.1 Bacteroidales bacterium
GCAATTTACTGTGCCGTATAGTGGTACTCCTATTTCGGTAGCATCGGCAGGAATGATGAAAACGAGTTCCATAGGAACAACAAGAATTTGCCAATCAAAAATAGGATAGCCATCATTAATTGTAGCTTTCATTCCCCAGTAATCATCTGTGCCATTTGTGGTTTCTCCTACAAAATCCCAAGTAGCATCGGTAAATGTGCTTTCGATTTTCATTTGAGCAGTTGTTTTGCCTGTTGCTTTATCATCTGTTGCTTGCCCAGATGTTTGGGTATCCCAAAAACAGTTTGTTACTGTGCCACCATCATAATAATATCCTGCAAAACCACCAGTATCACTATTTCCAGTAACTGCACCTGTGCTATAGCAATTTTCAATATAGACATCGTAATAATTATAAACATAACCAACAAATCCTCCTACATATTCAGTTCCATTAACGCTTGATGTAGAATAACAATTATCAATATAAAAGTAATCATATTCAGGATAAATATATCCAATAAAGCCACCAACATAGCCTTCGTCTGCATTAACAGTCCCTGAACTATAGCAAAGCTCTATTGTGCCATCACTTGAAGAACCTATTAAACCACCAACATAATACTTATTAGAGCTTACATTACAATTAGCACTACAGTTACTTAAAGAAGCACCATCAAGATACAGCTCACCAATTAGCCCACCTGTATATTTTCCACCACTAACAGAACCTGTAACATGACAATTTGAATAGCCTGTACCATTAGAAAAGCCAGCTATACCACCAGAAGATTCGTAACCAACAATACTAACATTCTCCAGTTTTACATTTTTAATATCTGAATTTTTTGCGTACCCGAATAGACCTACATACTTTTGCGTAGAGCGATTAATGTATAGACCATCAATAATAAAATCTTGTCCATCATAAGAACCTCTAAATTTAGTAGCGGAATTACCTATTGGCGAAAAACCTGCACCGCTGAGCCATGTGCTTGTTGGCGAAGCGTCAATATCGGCAGTTTGGATAAAATAGAAATCGGCAGCCCAATAAGCGTCGTTTTCCGACAGGGCTTGTAAATCGTCGAGTGTTGCTATTAGGAAAGGGGTAAGTGCTGTTCCTTCTCCATTTGTAATAGCAAGAAATACTTGCCAATCTAAATATGGATAACCACCATTATTAAAACCGTCTATAATCCAATAATCATCTGTGCCATTTGCGGTTTCTACTACAAAATCCCATGTGGCACTGGTAAATGTTGCTTCGGTTTTCATATTGGCAGTGCTTTTGCCCGTTGCTCCATTATTGTTACTGCCATCAACGGTAGCAGCTATATTATCTTTATCAGCATCGAAAAAACAATTTGTTACATTATCTTCATTACCAGAAATAAAACCACCAATATTTGATACAGCACTAATTTTACCACTACTATAACAATTTTCGATAGTAGATGATGCACTGCCTACTGCAAAATTATATCCTGCAAAACCTCCTACTTGTTGAATACCTACTACATCACTTGTGCTATAACAATTTATAATTGAAGCATCATTATCTTCACTAAAATTTACTCCTGCAAAACCTCCTGCATAACTTTCTGTTTCCACTGTTGCTCTTACATTACCGGTACAATAGCAATTGCTTATAGTAGCTTCAAAGTTTCGTCCTATAAATCCGCCTACATTTTTTTGTCCATTGACATTACAATCACTATAACTATGTGTAATATTACCATGTCCTTCACCTATTAAACCGCCAACATAGCTTTCTCCTGTAACCTCTCCATTAGAAAAACAATTCTCTGTAGTTCCATAATGCTGTCCTACGAGACCACCACAATAATCATTTCCTGTAATATCAACATTTATAACTCCTAAGTTGATTATTTCTGAACCTACACCAGTAGCTCCAAACAGACCTACATAATCTTGAGTAGAATTGTTAATAAATAATCCACCAATAGTAAAATCTTTTCCATCATAAGAACCGTCAAAACTTGAAGTTCCATTACCTATTGTAGAAAAACCTTCACCTGCGTTCCATGTGCTTGTTTCCGAAGCGTCAATATCGGCAGTTTGGATAAAATACAAACCGCTTATCCAATAATCAGGATTTTCGGAAATGAATTGCAAATCGTCGAGTGTTGCTATTATGAAAGGGTCTCCTGATGTTCCTGTTCCATTTGTTAAGTGATCTTGATATTGAAAAAATGGATAGCCACTATTAGTTATTCCATTCATTGCCCAAGGATTTGTAAAACTCCATCCTGCATCAGTGAATGTAGTTTGAGTTTTCATTTCAGGAGTTGATTTGCCTGTTGCACCTGCGTTGTTTGTTCCAGAAGATGTAGTACCAATATCATCAGTGTCTGCATCCCAAAAGCAATTATATATTTGTGCACCTCCTATGAATGAGCCACCAATAAATCCATTTACCGAAGAACTACCACTTATGCTACCTTCACTATAGCAATTGCTTAAATATACCTCATAATCACCACCCATGTCATTAATTATTCCTACAAATCCTCCTACGTATTCATTTCCCGAAACATCACCTCTACTATAACAATTCATTAGAGAAGCCCCCTTATCTTCACCTTCAAACGCATCTTCTGTACTCATTCGTCCTACAAAGCCTCCAACATAATTGCCTGTTCCAGTAACATTACCCATACTATAGCACCAATTAGCAGAATAATTTGTATGCGACCCTATAAGTCCACCAACAAAAGAATGACCATTAACCTCACATATAGTATAACACATACTACTATTAAATTCACCTTCTCCCATAATACCTCCTACATAATCATTACCTGTTACGGTTCCTGTGGCATAACTTCTTGTCAAACTAAAATCACCTGCTCCTACAAAAGCTCCACAATAATTATTACCTGTAATATTAACATTAGTTAGAGCTATATTACGAAAATCAAAATTTCCATTTACATAACCAAATAAACCTACATTATCAGTAGATGGTCTATTAATATATAAACCATTTATTGAGTAATCATTTCCGTAATAGTATCCTTCAAAAGGAGAGTCTCCATTACTTAAGCCAATTGGCGTCCAGCCTTTACCATCGTCCCATGTTGTAATAGCTGGACTTGCTGTAGTAAAATCTATATCTGCTGTTTGTTCAAAGAGATCACCGTCCCACGCATCTTTGTTAATGCTTAACCAATAGAGATTTTGCCATGTTTTTATATCATAAATATAGTATCCATTATATAGGCTTGAAGTAATTTCAGGTATTGGGCAAGGAAGTAATTCAGGGTAGGAATTTCCTTCATCAAAACTCCAATCTATAACATCGTCCCAGTCCATATATTTCATAGCCTGATTATCGTAATAGTTATATGTGCTTTGAATTTTCATATTAGCAGTACTTTTCCCTAATGCGTTATCATCAGACTGACCAGAAGTTTCATAATCATAAAAACAACCTTCTATTGTAGAAGTAGAAGTGTAGGTATAAGAACCAACAAAAGCATGAACATCTGTGCTTCCACTCACAGCTCCCACA
>JAOZTW010000615.1 GCA_029938985.1 Bacteroidales bacterium
GTTGATTGATTGACATTTTACTGTTAATTGACATTGTGCCCAAAAAAGCAAACGACGGCAAGAAGTTTCCGATAAGTGTAATTGTGTCGCTAACGCTCCCCAATTACACTTATCGGGTTCGGGCTGTGCCATTGATATGGTGTGTTTTGGGTCGCTAGTGCTCCCCAAAAAACACACATATCAATAGCTTTGTTGTCATAAATTTAATTCAGAAACTTCGCAAGCTACGTTCCTGAATTAAATTGACGACACAAAGCCCGAACCCGTTGTGTGCAACTCGACCAGATTAAAACAAAAACTCTAAAATGACAATAAAACAACATATCCCTATTTTCGATGAAAATTTCTTAAAAAAAGAAATTGAAAAATCATGGAATATTGTTGAAAGTGCAATACCAAACATTGATGATATACAAAAATCAATAAATGAGTGGATTGAGCAAATACCATATATTGACAATAAAAAAGAAGAAGAATTAAAATCACCCTTCTTAAAATCAATTTTTAACGATGGCTTAGGTTATTTATTTAAACTTAACAACGAAAGACATTTTGTTGAAGAAAAAAAATCAGAAATTGACGGAAAAAAAACCGATTTTGCATTAGGATATTTTTATGAAGAAAATGGAATTGTTCAAGTTGTTGCAGAGTTAAAAGGTCCAAATATAAACTTAGACAAACGGCAAGGTGGTGATAATAAATTTAGTCCTGTTGAACAAGCTTTTAACTATTCCCACAAACATAATGGAAACTGCAAGTGGGTAATTGTATCTGATTTTAAAGAAATTAGACTTTATAGAGCTAATGACAGTTGTAAATATGAAAAATTTGTATTGCAAGACTTTAAAGAAGATGAATATCAATTCAAAAAATTCATTTTTTTACTCTACAAAGACAGATTAATTGCTAAAAATAAAAATTCCAGAGTTGAAACTTTATACTACGATAATAAAGAGAAAAAAAAACAGGACGAAAATGTAAAAAGTAATATTCATATTTTAGACCAACTCAATAATTATTTCAATAAATTTGAAGGTTTTGACTTTATTGACCCTAATTTTATAGCAAAGTGTGAACCTTTTTATAAAACGCATTTAATAAATTACGGTCATTATAGAAATTACGTTTTATTTTCCAACAATCAGCACATTTTTAATTTATTTCAAAAAATTACTATTAATGTGAATGGTGATATAGAATTACAAAACGAACTTAGAAAAGAATTATCAGAGAATAAAATTAAAAACTTTGAAGATAAAATAAAATATGTTATTGATAAATTCAATGCCAATTTAATACACGAAATTGAACCACAAGACATCAGAGCAAAAAAGGTTTCTGTAAAATTACCTTATAAAAATACTCACTGCGATTGCTTACATTGTAATTTTGAAAGTTTTCAATTTGATAAAATCATAACAAAATTAGATAACATCAAAGGAAATAAACAATATTCGTTAGATGAAGCCTATATGTTCTCAAAAATACCTATTGATAATTATAAATGGACTTATGAAGCTCATAAATCAATACAAATAGAGAGTAAAGAAAATAATAAACAAAACTTATTATTGCTTGCAACTTATAATTTAAAAAATCTCACATCTATTTTTGATAATTTTAATAATTTGAAAAGAAAAGAAATAATATCTGAATTAAAAAATACAGATTTACAATATATTATTCATTATTCTCTTGATTATGCAACAGATAGAGATATAAGAAATTATTACTTACATATTATTGAAAATAGATTTTATAAAAATATAGAATACAAAATCGATGAAATTACAGAAAATATAATTAATTTTTTTAATAATGGTAAAGGGGCTGTTGTGTATCCAACAAACGAATATAGTTTATCTAATCAATTTAATTTACTTAGGTATTATACGAGACAAAATTCATTAACTTATGATAGATATGGAAGTTATTCTAAATTAATCTACAAAATTTTTAAGAGCTTTATTGTAAGCTATGCAACACCAAATGAATGTCAATGCAAAATAAAAATTTTTGATTACGTTATGTTAATTAATGGAATAATTTATATTGAATATGACAAATTAAGAAAACTTTTAGACGACTACAATATTGATAAAATTGAAATTGATGGAACAACTCTTAATAAATTAATTAATACTACAATAAACCTGTTAAAATCTGTCTATAACAGCAGTTCTTTTGGAACAACGGAAAATCAAGAAATACAACATCTAATAAAAAGTTCAAGATTTGGACAAGATTTTAATACATATTTCAATAATTTATTTTTAGTATTGATTAAAATTGAGATAAACGAATATAATTTTCAACGTATTACAAAACATCTTATACCTTTCGCAAAACATTATAAAAATATTTCTTCTCATAGCAGATTTGCATTTCACCGATTTATTAACAAAAATGGAAACTCTTTTTCACAAGAGCAGTTATTTAAACTATATGAAATTGCATTGGACCACGAAGATGAAAACTTTGTCAATATAATAAGTCAAACTATTCAAAAACATAAAAAAAATGCAAAGATAGAAGATGAAAAAATACTATATAAGATTTTTTCGATTGTTTTTTCTGATGAAAATGAAAATACCTATAAACAAAGAGATTATTTATTGTCATATAAAATATTAAGCAAAAAAAATCAAATCGAATTTTTAGAAAAATTAAATGAACGATTAAACAAGAAATTTAATTCCAACTTATATGAATATTTAATTCTATCTGAAATAATTGATTTTCAGGATAATGAATGGTTTGAATTGTTTGTCAATAATTTATATAACAAAACTTTAAGATTTTACAAAAGAGACTTTAAACTTTCGCACGAAAAAGATTATCCTGATTTCTTTATTATTGCTGTCCAAATTTTTTATTTGTATGATTTATTTGACAATAAAAAGATGGAAGTTTTTAAAAATTTACCTCATTTTGAAACATGGATAGTTAATCCTTATAATTTTGATTATAAGAATTTTAAAGTTAAATGGTTATATAGAAAATCCCTAAATTATAATAGCTTTATGGATAAACTCAAAAACATTGATAGTCTGAAAAATATAATTTTAAAATCACTAAAAAAAAATCCATCAGATTATAAATTATCAGAAATTTATTTTAAATTTTTTAACTAAATAAATGTATAAATCAGGATTTACATAAATTGTTCAAATAACTTAAAAATAGACAATAAAAAAAATACTGTGTTTTGATAGATTTGTTTACCAAACCGATGATTTTTATAAACGCAAGTAGAATGACAAGTCAGATAAACAATTTTTCTGCACTTCGTTTGAAAACTTGATTATCTAACTTGCCATTCTTTTGTGGCAGATACGAAAGATGATAAGACACAGCAAACGGATTGATGAAAATGCACACAACATTGTGCTTGATGTCAGTCATTTATTTTGTTTTTTGTTTCGCCTACGGCTCACAAAAAAACAAAATAAATGCCCGCCACAAGGCACATTTCCGATAAGTGTAATTGTGTCGCTAGCGCTCCCCAATTA
>JAOZTW010000616.1 GCA_029938985.1 Bacteroidales bacterium
TGGAAAGTCTTTTCGGTTACAATACTTTAGATAATTAAGTCTTAATATGTTACTTTGATTTTATTAAAAAGCAATTAATCAATGCTTTAATGTTAAGATAAAAAGTTTTCCCGACTTTTCAGTAATATACAGAATAGTTGGACTTTTTTTTGTCTAAACACAAAAATACTGATTGATAAAAACCGAATGAATTATTTATTTTTGTGAAGATCAAATAGATAAATATTGCAAAAAAGTTTTCCCGACTTTTCAGTTGTTCTCAAATATATTTAGGCTCATATCAACATTCAATCTCCTAATTTTGTTTTTAACCAATGATTTCTTATTATTATTAAAAACCATAAAATTTAACTATTTTATTCTTAATGTAAAAGTAGAAATATCAGATTATAAACATATTAATGAATGCAGGAATAAAACTTTGTGATGCGAAATGTCAGTTTTATCCATTAAATTGTTATTACTATTTGAAAATAATAATTAATAATTTTGTTCTTTTTTTTGTTTAAATTATAAAAAAAATTACTTTTGCAAACTGTTTTAAAGATACAATCTAAATAATTAATAATCAAAAAAATAACAATTAACAATGAAAAGAACATTTCAACCATCAAACAGGAAAAGAAAAAACAAACATGGTTTTAGAGATAGAATGTCATCAGCAGATGGCAGAAAAGTTTTAGCACGTAGAAGAAAAAAAGGTCGCTCAAAATTATCAGTTTCAGATGAACCAAGACATAAAAAATAATTATTATAAATGTTTAATTATTAGCTATTTATTTTATATCTAAAATATTGATATAAATTATTAGTTAAGACATCACGCCATAAATGGCAATTAGGAATTGGTTTGCTCCTTAAAATTCAATTATTTATAATTTAATTTTTCATAATTATTAAACATTTAAGGAATAGTTTAATAATAGCGAACCAACCTAATTTTTTACTTTCAAATTCCTAATCATTATTATACAATTTAAAATTTTAAAAATAAATAGATGGCAACATTACAGAATATTAGAAAACGAGGTCCACTAATTGCTGTTGTAATTGGTATAGCCCTACTTGCTTTTATTGTAGGTGATATGGCAAAATCAGGAGATGCAATGTTTGGAGGGAATAAAAACAACATTGCTGAAATAAATGGTAATGCTCTTACATATCAAGAATATGAGCAACAAATAAATACAACAACACAGTATGTAAAAGATATTCAAAACACAAATACTATTGATGACCAAACAAATAATCAGATACGAACTTCGGTATGGGAAACGTTTGTTAGAGATTATGTTTTGGAAAAAGCAATTAAATCTCTTGGTATTGGTGTACATGAATCTGAATTTGAAGATATGCTATTTGGAGCACACATTTCACCAACTATAATGAGAACTTTTACAGACCAAACAACAGGACAGCTTAATTTAGAACAACTTAACGGTTTTTTAGATCAAAGAAAAGAAAACCCAAAATTTCAAAGAATTTGGTTTTATATGGAAGAAGAAATGATTGAAACTCGTATTTTCACAAAATATGTAAATATGGTTCAAAAAGGGATGTATGTAAATTCGTTGGAAACAAAAATGGATTTTAATGAAAGAGGTCATATAGTTGATTTTAGTTATGTTGCAAAAAACTATAATACGGTAATTGACAGTACTATAAGTGTAACTGACGATGAGTTGAAAAAGTATTATCAAACACACACCACAGAGTTTGAACAAGAAGAGTCAAGAAGCATTGTTTATATAACGTTTGATATTGTAGCTTCAAAAAAAGATAGTACAGATGTTTATGATGAAATAACATTAGTTAAAGATGAGTTTACCAAAACGAAAACTCCAGAACAATTTGTTCAAATGAAATCGGACACACCTTTAGATACTACTTACCGTAATCCTGAGGATTTTAAAAGTTTTGGACTTGACACTACTTTGTTTAATTCAGAAATTGGTTTTGTATATGGACCGTATTTCGACAATGGGAATTATAAACTTGTGAGATTATTAAATAAAGCAGAACGTGCAGATTCCGCGTCAGTTCGTCATATTCTAATAGCTTATGATTCACAAAAACCAGAAACAAAGAGTAAAGCTAAAACAGTTGCTGATAGTCTTAAATTAGAATTGGATAATGGAGCAGACTTTACTATGTTAGTTTTACAACATTCAGACGATCCTGGTTCAAAAGAAAAAGGAGGACTTTACGAAAACTTCCGACAAGGAGCTATGGTAAAACCATTTAATGACTTCTCGTTTAACAAAGAAGTTGGAGAAATTGGAATTGTTGAAACTCAATTTGGATTTCATATAATTGAAATAATGAGTAGAACAGAACTAAAGCCACAAATTAAAGTAGCTTTTTTACAATTAGTAATAGAACCAAGTTCCGAAACATTTGATAATGTTTATGCTACTGCGGCAAAATTTAGTGGAATGAACAATACAAAAGATCTTTTTGACGCAGCTTTAAAAACACAAAATTTAACTCCCAAAGAAGCTCCAAATTTAACTCAAGCTACTACATCAATACCAGGCTTACAATCTGCTCGTGAAGTTGTGAGATGGGCATTCTCTGCTGAGCTTGACGAAGTTTCTCCAGCATTTGATTTAGTTGACAGGCACGTTATTGCTCTACTTGTTGACTCAAAAGATAATGGTGTAGCAACTTTTGAACAATCAAAAGAACAACTTGAAGTAGAAGTTAGAAAAAAGAAAAAAGCAGAACAATTTATTGGAGAATTTAATGGTGTTGGTTCTGAGAATTTAGATGATTATGCTACTAAATTTGGTGTTAGAGTAATGCAAGCACGAAGTGTTAGTTTTAACGCCTTTCAAGTAACAGGAATGGGATACGAACCAAGTGTACTTGCTATGGTGGTGATGGTAGAGAAAGATGGTTTTAATGGACCAATTGAAGGAAAAAATGGAGTTTATGTAATAAAAACAACATCAGTAACACCAGCAATTGTTCCCGAAGGAAAAAAATGGGAAGAAGATCAAAAACGAATGACTCAAGCTCTTAGAGGTAGAGCGAATTATCAAGCTTTTAATGCTTTAAAGAAATTAGCAGATATAAAAGATAATAGAGCTAAATTTTTCTAAAAAGAAAATAAATATTTAATAAATAAGCTGCAAAATAAGTTGTTTTTAATTCTTGTTTTCACTATATAATAAAGGTTTCATATTAATATGAAACCTTTTTTTGTTTTCACTAATTTTCACAAAAATAGGCATGTTTCACAAAAGGGCGTTTTTCATAAGTGTAAAGTACAGGTAGTCCCTACATAACAGTGTTGGTAATAACCAATAGAGATAAATTGCCAATATTAAACAAAAAATAATTACTTATTTTAAATATGTAAAAAGACTCTTATTAATATGTATTTGCCTGAATATCTTTTTATTATAGTTTTTTTGTCCCCCTAATGTCCCCCAGGGCTGTTGTATATTATTTTTTAATAATAAAAATTTATAATTCTATGAAAAAAATATTCAATATTCAAT
>JAOZTW010000617.1 GCA_029938985.1 Bacteroidales bacterium
GTTGTATTTAAACTTGTTTCATCTAATAAATAAGCTTCATAGTTGTTATTACCTGCCTGATGAGCAATAACCCAAATTGAACTACCATCTGAATGAAGTATTGCTGTTAGTTTTTCACAAGTGGTTGGAGATAATAGCTGATTTTTTGTAGTAACCTCGCCTAAACCGGCTTGCAACGAAATGTCTATAATACAATAATTAAAGCCATTTGAACTACCAATATCATCGGTTGTGAACAAATAATAAATGTTGGAATTGTTTGGTTGTTTAATAATTAACGATGATTGCGTAGACGACATATTACCAAGTAAATTATTACCATTTTGCATTACTGCATGATTTTTATTCCATACAGTTGTTCCGTCTGTATAAAAAAGTAAACTCCCGTTTTCATCACTAATAGTAGAACAACCTTCAAAAGCATACATTTGACTGTTTGTTAGCACAATAGGTTCGCCATCAAGCGTGTTAAATGTTATACCTGTTTTATCTCCAAAATACCAATTCATTGCATTATTACTCAGACTTGGAGCATTATAAACATTAACAGTATCTTTTGCTTCGCAACCATATTCGTGAGTAGCTATTACACTGTATTCTCCAACTGTTGAAACATCTATACTTTGAGTACCTCCAGAGGGTTGCCATTGATACGAGTTAAAACCGTCATTTGCAGCAATTTCAAGCTCACTGCCTCTGCAAAGATATAAATCTTCTCCCAAATCAAGATTATAAAAATCAACATTTACTGTGTCTCTGGTCCAGCAAGAAAAATAATCTTTTGCCAAAAAGCTATATTCTCCACTTTCTGTAACAGTTATAGTAAATGTTTGTTCTCCTGTTGACCACAAAATTTCTGGTTCAAAACTCATTTCAACTTCAAAATCAATGCTTTCTCCGTCTTCCAAACAAACATCATCTCCCAAATCTACATCAAGTGGGTCGGTAAATAGAATATTATGAATGTCATAATAATAACAAGCATCGTCAAAAAACATTTCAAGTTTTAGTCGGGAATATTGTGAAATAGTAATTGAAGGAACAAGAACTTCTTGAAATGGAGATATCATATTTTTCCAATAATACGAATTCGCATTAGCACTTGATACATCTAATGTTACCTCATCGCCGTTGCAATATAAAGTGTCATGTGGAATTTCTATTGGGTGAAACTTCACTTCTGTTGTTACACTAATTGTCTTGCAAATGTCGTAACTAATTTTCACAAAATACTCTCCACTTGTATTTGCCACAATTGACGGAGTAGTTTCGTTTGTGTTCCACAAATAATTAATATCTGGATAGGGATTACCATTTGGGTCGGTTACCGATAAACGAACTGGTGGTTCGTGAAAAACACAACCTGTTTCGCCATTTATTCTGGGGTCTAAATCGTTTTCAAAAATTACTTGAATAGAATCGTAACTTGGGCAGGTTTTGGCATTTACAGCTATTGAGTATAAATCGGAATTTATAATTTCAATAGTTTCGGTAGTTGCTCCTGTTGACCAATAATATGTATCAGTACCAGGAGCATTGGCATCTAATACCAGACTTGTTTTTCCACAAACAATTATAGTATCTTCATCAAAAGATGCCTGTATTTCGGGAGGTGAAATTGTTATATTATATGTTAAAATTTTTGGAACACCTTCAGCTACATAATTTAAAGTAACAGTATAATTACCCGAAGAACTAAAAATATGTTCGGGTGTTGCAAGATTTGAACTGTTTGCTCCTCCCGAAGACGGGTCTCCAAAACCCCAATTATACTCGCTAATTGTTTCGTTGGTTGTAAGATAAAAACGAGTATCACTACCTTCACAAAAATACTGGGCAGTTATTTTATTTGCATCAATAAAATAATCTGGAACAAAATTAGGGAGTCCATGTTTCCCCTCTCTTCCTCCAAGCGATTGCGAATATAATGAAAAATTACAAGCATCTCCAAGCCCATTAGGATTTCCAATTACCGAAAGACCTGTTTTGTTTGGTGAGGTAATATACATTTTTCCATCAGGTGCTAATTGGATTGCTCCAAAATATACACTTTCGGTGGAGGTACCCGTTGCCGAAGTTCCAACTATTGTTTTTGTAGCTGGCGGATAATCCGAATTTAAATCGTATTGATAAATACTGACTGGCGATCCATTATAATCTCCATACCAATTAGAAACATATATTTTACTCCCGTCGGGCGAAAACTCTATTCCGTATAAACTACCATAAGAGCCACCAACTACTGTTGGGAAAGTCATTGGATTACTGACTGTACCATCTGAATTATTGAAATTAAAGATTTGAAAACCATCGCTACCATAATTGTAAGACCAATCGTAAATACAAGCAAGTTTGCTACCATCTACCGAAGCTTTCATATATGCCTGTGAGGGACTTCGATGAAACGCACCTGCTGAACTCTCTACGGGTACAGGATTTAAGCCTGTGCTACTTAGTAAGTAAACAATAAAATTACTAGATTGACTATCATGGGCTATTATCCAGTAATCTTCCCCATTCAAATGACGAATAGCTGTAACCTGTTCTGTTACAGGAGCACGAAGCGATATGTTTTTTATTGTTATTTTACCAAGCCCTGCATTCAAGGACAGGTCGGCTACCGAATATTGTAAACCTTCGGCAGGATTGTTTCCCCAACTATCAATTGTGAAAATATAAAATTCGGTTTCACTACCAGGTTTTGCAATACTTAAACTTGACTGAGCTGCCGAATAATGTCCGTTGAGGTCTTCGCTATTTTCCATTATACTGTGGTCTTTAGACCAAACTTTCATTCCATCGGTATAGAAAAGTAAATCTCCATTTTCATCACACATTGTACTTACTCCTTCTATTTCATCAAACAAACCATCAAGAAGAACAACTGGCGAACCTGAGTTAAAATCAAGCCCCGCTTTTTCTCCAAAATACCAAATATTAGCACTATTATTTTGTTGAGTTTCGTCTTTTGAAGATAAATTAAAATTTTGTGCTTGCAACACGATTACAATAATCAAGCTAAGGTTTATTAAAAAGAATTTTTTAAACATAAAATAAAAAGAATTTAATTGAGGAAAAGAAGAGATTGATAAATGAATATAATTATTAGACACTCATTTTTCAATATAGTTGCTTTAGGTACACCAAAATAAATAATTAAACATTATTAGTGAAAAAGAAAAAAAAGGAGATACGTAGCACCGCAATATTTATAACAAGAACACATAATTACGGCAAACGCACACAAACTTATTTTCATATTGTTTTCGATGTGGTAAGGTACAAATATTTTGGTACTACTGTATTAGGACGTAAGTTTCTAAAGTATTTAAAATGTTAAATACGTAAAATGTTACAATAAAAGCGACTGTTTATTACGTGTCGAAACCACAATCAATAATCCTGGATTTCCTGGATTAAAGCTTAAAAAGCCAGCTATCAATTTGACGGCAGCAATTCTCATTTTAATTTTAAATTTTTGAAAAACAAGATTTTATAAAATGAA
>JAOZTW010000075.1 GCA_029938985.1 Bacteroidales bacterium
TTAATAGTCTGAATTTTAACACTTAAAATACTTTAGGTACTTACGTCTTAATACAATAGTCAGATGAAAAAATTCTGAAAAGTCGGGAAAACTTTTCAGCAATATTAAAAAACTATTCTTCAATAATTTCAATTCCTCCTTTGGTATGAATAACAATACTATATATATTATCCTTTTCAAATTCATTAATGCCCTTAATGTCTTGTATTCCACTGCCAAAAACTCCTTGTAGATCTACTATATTATCAGTTTTGAGTTGAGTAAACAATTCTTTTAGACCATGTTTTATATCGTTATCAATATTTTTGGAATAAAAAATTTGAGGAAATCCATTATTATCATATAAATCAAACAATTCCGTTCCTTTTTTAGGAGCTATTTTGTTAGTAAATATTTTATTTGGAAAGGCTATATACCTTTCATTAATAGGAATTACATAAAAATCAAATGATAATTCTTCTCCCTCCATAATTAATTCTTCACGATTCACAACATTTCCATCTGCATCAAAAAATTTAATCGCAAAATGGATTTTACCTTCTTGTTTATCAAGTATTTTAAACTTAATTGGTGTTGAAACCTCTTTTAATTGAGCAATCTTTTTTTCTAATCGCTCAATTTTACTTACCTGCAATGTTGTAAAGTAATAAAGTCCATAAGTTATAACCGAAATTACTACAATCCAAAATAAAACTATAAATTTTATCTTGTTTTTTCTTTTTTTAACCATAATTTTATATTTTTGAAATTTGAAAGTCAAAATTAATCAAAATAATGTTTAACCAAATGGAAAACTCTAAAAACTTTTTAAATTTGCTTGAAAAATGGCAATCTGATAATAATAACTCCGAAGTAGCTAATAAATTATTAAAATTTGTTGATAAAATAATTTAT
This sequence comes from Bacteroidales bacterium, assembly GCA_029938985.1. Taxonomy (GTDB): domain Bacteria; phylum Bacteroidota; class Bacteroidia; order Bacteroidales; family JAOZQN01; genus JAOZQN01. The sequence continues at coordinate 895 of JAOZTW010000075.1, forward strand.
GATAAAAAAGTACATACCATTGACCGGAAAATATGGTTTAACTACTTAGATATAAGTCATAGACCAGTTTTTTTGCAAACCATACATAGTTTAGAAAAAAGAACCAATTGGGTTGAATCCGTTTTTATTATTCTTCAACAAATAGACTATTCTGTAAAAGATTTGATAGAGCAAAGAGTAGAAGAACACCCTGATAGAGTTTTGTTTCAAGACATGAGCTATCAAAACACTGCTAAATGGACATATATTCAAGCATATAGGCAGATTAAAGAAATTGCAGCACTTTTTTTGAAAGAAAAAAAACAAGCACGTGTAGCAATTTACACACAAAATAATTTGAACGCCGCAATGACAGATATCGCCTGTCTGATGTACGACATTTATAACACTCCACTAAATGTTCATTTTAATAAAGCAACTATTGCATATATTTTTAAACAATTGGATATAAATATTGTTATAGCAGATACTAAGGCACGCTTAAAAATATTGAAAGAAATAAAAAGCGAATATAATATTTCGTTTACCATTTATAGTGTGGTGGCAGAAAATACAGAAACCGATGAAATTTTTTATTTACAACAAAAAAGTAAAGAATTAAATTCTAACGAAGTTGAAGATTTATTATCAAAAAGAAACCGTTTAAAAAACAACCAAGTAGCTACCACAATGTTCACTTCGGGAAGTACTGGTGTACCCAAAGGAGTTTCATTTTCTACATACAACCTTGTTAGCAAACGATTTGCACGAGGAGCAGCCTTACCCAAACTTGGAGAAGAAGAAATTATGCTTTGCTATCTTCCTCTTTATCATACTTTTGGAAGATATTTAGAAATGCTTGGAACTATTTATTGGCATGGCACTTATGTGTTTGTTGGCAATACCTCCAAAGAAACATTACTTGACTTGTTTCCAAAAATTAACCCAACAATTTTTATTAGTATTCCTCTTCGTTGGCAAAATTTATACAACAAATGTTTAAATATTAATGAAGACCCAGAACTTGAACTAACAAGAAACGACTTAAATGTAGTAGTGGGTAACAAACTTAAGTGGGGACTTTCGGCGGCAGGATACCTTGCTCCAAAGGTATTTACTTTTTTTGAAAAACACAATATTCAACTTGGCAGTGGCTTTGGAATGACCGAAGCAACAGGCGGAATAACAATGACTTTGCCCGAAAAATATAAATCTAATTCAGTAGGAATTCCTTTGCCAGGAGTTTATACAAGGCTAAAAGATAATGGAGAATTAGAACTTCAAGGGCATTATATTGCCAAATACTTGGAGGACGCACAACCTTATCAAACTATTTCGTTTCCTGCAACTCACAGTTCTCAAAAAGAAACAAACAATGCAAAAGAAGAATATTGGCTTTCAACAGGAGATATTTTCACAATTGACAAAAATAATCATCACGAAATAATTGACCGAGTAAAAGATATTTACAAAAACAATAAAGGTCAAACAGTTGCTCCACGTGTTGTGGAGAAAAAATTTAATCGGGTTCCAGGTATTAAAAATGTTTTTTTGGTTGGCGATGGCAAGCCATATAATGTATTGTTGATTGTGCCAAACCACGAAGACACTGTACTACAATCCACTTCTGATTCTCAAGAATATTTTCATCAAATAGTGATGGCGGCAAATAAGGACATAGCTCCTTACGAACGTGTAGTGAATTTTACCGTTTTGTCTCGAGATTTTTCTGTGGATAAAGAAGAGCTTACACCAAAAGGTTCGTTTAATAGAAAAAAAATAGAACACAATTTTACCGAAGAGATAAAAAAACTATATGTTTCAAATACGGTTGTTTTGGAATATCAAGATTATGAAATACTTATTCCACGATGGTTTTTTAGAGATTTAAGTATTTTAGAAACCGATATTGAGTTAAATGAAATAGGATTGTTTAACAAACGAACAAATCAAAGTTTGGTTGTGAAAAAAACATCGGACAACACCATATTAATAGGTGATTTTATTTATACCTTTGATGTAAAAAAAATAGATTTTGGAATTATCAGTCGTCAACCCAAGTTATGGCTTGGAAATTACCAAGTTATACAATTTTGTCCAATCAAAGAAAGCTGGGATATAGCTTTAAATAATATTGAAAATTACTTAAAAGTACCTTTTGAATTAAACAAAAGATACAATATTGCAGAAATTGAAACATTAAAAAGAATAAAAAATCCAACGCTTGTAGAAATAAATAAACATATTATACTTTCTTTATTTTCAGAAGTTAAAGTTGCCAGAATTGCAATTAAAAAAAGTGGCGAACTACTCAATCAATACGAAGACCGAATTAGTGCAGTACTCAAACTACGTTTACAAGCCTTAGCATATTCGTCCATAGAGAGTTTACGTTCACTTACTTATCGTATGTTGCTGTTGAACGATCCAAATCCTAATCATCAAAAATGGTTTCCAGCATTTTTAGAATCTGGTAAGTCATTTTTAAATGAAATTTCAATAGATAAAATTGCGTCAAGCAATATTGGCAAACAACAACTACAAGCACTCCGACAACGATTATTTACTTACAGAACTCATTTAGATTGGGAAATAAGTCATGTTCAACAACTTCAGTTTGAGAATTTACTTAAGCTACTTTATAATTTTACACGCAAAAAATTTGAATATCTGCCAGCAGTACGCTCCGAGTTATCAAGTTGGGCGGTTCATACAAAAAATGAAAAATTATCACAACTTGCACAAATGTACGTAAGTCGTCTTTTTGATAATTTTAGCGAATTTATTTCTGCAAGCAATAAAGATATTTCAGAAGAGACTTGGGAAAGTCTGATTGTTTTTGGAATAGGAGTTTCGGAGCAAGAGCGAGAACGAATTATGTCAATATTTAAAACAACTTATTTCTTCCAAAAATCAGTAATTCTTGCTTTTGAAGAACCAAACTTTGACATGACAAAAATAAAAGAGAAGGGTATTTGGATTGTTAAATTATTGGCACTCAAAGATTTTGTTCATTATAGAGTAAGTATCAATACCGTAGATTTTAAACACTACGATTTGCATGTGGTTGTTAGTAGAGATATAAATATTTCGTTACAAACAGAGACATTGTATTGGATGGCCGCAATTTCGGGATATTCTTTTGGTGCAAGAACAGTTCCTGCTCTTGGATTTAGTAACAGTTCACATGGCATATTAAGCACACAATACATTGGGGGATTGACAGTCTGGGATAAAATAAAAGAATTTTCGGATTCACGGCAAACAACCATGTTACATCAACGTCAGAATAAATGGCGAAAATTATTTATAAAAGCACTTTCTGTATTTTTTAGAGCTTGGAAAATAAGCGAATATAGAATTGTTCCTGGAATTATTGCTCCAAGTAATGTTGTAGTTCCTGAATTAGATTTTCAAAAAAATACTATGATAGTAACTCTAACTAACTGGGTAAAATATGAAAACACACTTTCGCTAATTGAACCAATTGTAAGAGAATTTTATTGCAAAACAGCCGCACTTTATCCTTGGAGCAAAAAAATAACAAAATTTGAATGGATTTTTGAAGCTTGCATAGAAGCACTTGGAAATGAAGAAGCATATTTGTTTTTTGAAAATCTTAAAAAAGATTTAGATAAAGTAACTAATACTTATGCTACGGATAATAATATGTCAAAATATTTATCCAAGTTTTTATTAAAAATGGAAAATAAATTTTATTTCCCATTATCAATGTTTAACGCTGCCTATCAGTATTATGATTGGACAAGAATAAATCCAATAGCAAGTTTAAATGCAAAAGAACAAACAATTTCTGAATTAATAGAACTTTACAATTTAGATATTTATCCAGAGATAGTTAGATATAAATTTTATCAAAAAACGTATTTTGTAAATAAAGATAAACAAGTGCAAGAAAAATTTGATATTTTGATAAATAAAATGCGACTTTCTCCTGCATCTTCTCCGCTTCAATTGTTAGAATTATCTGAATTACAGTCAATTATATCAGATAAAAAAAGCAGAGAGGTATTTAGTAAAATGGTATTTCCAACTATTAGAAGTAAACAAAAATTTCAATTACAAAAAAGAGGAAATAAAGCAGGTGAGTCAATTTTACTAAAATCAGAAATTGAGGACAAGAAAGGAAAAATTTACACCCTAAGAGAGCCAATTGATGCCAGTGAAGTAGGACAACTTTATCAATTGTTTTATAAGGAAAATTACCCCAAACAAATTTCTAACATGGACAAACACTTGGTTGTTTCTAATTCGTTTGACCGTATTGTTGGTGGGCTGTCTTACAGGGAGTTAGAAAACAAAATAGTATTATTGGACGGTTTGGTAGTAAATTCAACGCTACAAGGTCAAAGACTTGGTTCGGCTATTATTGAAGATTTTTTCACAAGAATGTCAACAAGAGGAGTAAGAGTAATAAAAGCACATTTCCTTTTTGGAAACTACTATTTGAAACACAATTTTAAAGTAGATAAAAAATGGGGAGCATTAGTTAAGTTTTTGTAGTATTATTATACAATATTTTAAATTTATTAAAATATTTTTTACATTTTTTTGAAAAAAAAAAAATTTTTTTATCTTTGTAAAATTGTTTTCAAAACATACAATAAAAAACATCGTAAAAAATTAATTACAAACAAACAAATCATGATTAAACATATTGTATTTTTTAAATTAAAACCAGAATTTAAAGGGGCAGACGAATTTAAAATTGCCAAAATTGTAGCAGCAGAACTGGAAAGTTTACCACATAAGATTGAAGAAATTGCGTTTTTAGAAGTAGGAATAGACTTCTCGAAACGAGAAGACGCTTATGATATTGTGTTGTTCTCTCAGTTTGAAACAAATGACGATTTGGAAATATATAGGAATCATATAAAACACAAAGAAGCTGTTGTAAGAATAGAAAAATACACTATTAGTGCAGTACTATGTGATTATAAAAGTCTTACGACAATAGGTTATGTAAATTAAATTTAATTTAATAAATTCTATTGAAATTAAAATAGTTTTAATTTTTAATTTCAATAGAATTTTGCATTTTTTAGAATAATTATGGCAAAAAATAAAAAGAAAAATAAAAAAGTTACATTTAACACAGTATTAAATCATTATAAAAATAATGATTTCTCAAAAGCAAAGCACCTTCTACCAAAAGCAAAATTAACTGCCCAGGAAAAAGGACTTGCTAAACAACTAAAGGCATATATTGATATTAAATTAGCTTTCTATCATTTTAGTAAATTTGAATATAAAACAGCCTTGGCATTATCAGTAGGAAATAGGAATATAAAACTAGAAGTTGATTATCCTATTAATTTTGATGTGGCAGATTTAATTGCTGGTATTTCAAATCTATATTTAGGAAATTTTGAAGAAGCAAAAAAATGGCTTTTCAACACAGGTTTGAAACCCGAACTAATGCAATTTAGTTTTTATTACATTTTATCGTGTTTATATGCAGGCGATTATGTGGATATTAAATCTATTAAAGGTTTTAATAAGAAAATAAATCCTATTACAATAACTGAAAATAAAAAGCGTTTTTTGAGAGCAGTATTTTATCTTCAGAAAGACAATATTGATTCGTTTAAAAAAACAATCAATAAAATAGTTCCTGCTGGTAACTTAGAAGTTGTAAACTTGGAGGCTTTAAAAAGTTGGTTGTCTAACAAAAGCAATTTACCTGTTTATAAGAAGACCAAACCCCTTTATAAACTACTCAACAAGCTCCAATTAACACCAGAAGAGCTTGAGTTTTTAAACACCTTAGATGGTCTTGAAGATTTTTTGAGCTTAAATAATGTAAATGAAATAGAAGAAAATATTAATTTTCAAATAAATGAACTTTGTGAAAAAGGAAAACCAATTAATCAAAAATATTTTTATGAATATGTTGATTTAGAGACTTTAGACTTGTACAAAAAAGAGCGTATTATTTACAATCAATTTGTAGCACTTCTTACAAATAATAAACATTTTGAAAAAAATGATTCTACTCTAAAAAAAATCTTAAAAAAATATGATAAATTGTTTTTTAATGTTCCAGAATCAATATTTGCATTCTTGAAATTTGTATCAGAAACAAATGTATTTTCTACAAGTGTTTTTATTCGTTTTTTAAATTTATATTTAAAACAAAATATAAATAAGTTAACCGAAATTCAAATTCAGAATATTGGTTTTATGTTAGCAGATGTTTTCTATACTAATAAAAATATTCTTAAATCAAGTAAAAAAATCATAGCAGACTTGAAACCAAAATACAATTTTTTGGGCTTAGATTGTTTCACTTTTTGTTTTGAAATAACAAATGGAAATTCGTCAAAATATGCTTTTAAGCGTATGGTTGAACATGAACTATATTACAAATATTCGTATGACGTTAATAAAACAATAGGCGATTTATTGGAGCAAGCAAAAAACAAGTTATCTTCACAAAACAGAATGAGTAATTTTAATTTCATGAGCGGTTTGTTTGGCTTTAACAATTACGATGATGATGAAGGCGATGATGAAGACTATAAAGAATATGCAGATACTTATATTTTACCATTAATTAATGCTATTTCAGGAGAATATACAGCACATAGAAAGTCTAAGGATTTATTGTCAATTTATCAAATTATTGGAGATTCGGTAGATGACAGTCGCATTTTAAATGCTGTTCCCGCAGAGTTAATAGATAATTTTTTAGATTCATATTCAAATAAAATTGAAGTTTACAAACAAAACAGACCGAATAATAAATATAATGAAGCTTTTTTGGACGTTAGTTCAACAATTGAATTTGAAAGAATAGAAGCTATTATTATTTATTCTTCGGATAAAGAATTTTTGAATACTGTTAAAAAGTATGATAATGATTCAAAATTAGGAACATTTATAGAGATAATAAAAAAATATATTGATTTATATTCTATTGAGAAAAAAATGTTTCATAAATTTGTTAAGTTAGCTGAATATATCTATAACAATAGTACAAAAAAACTATTAGATGAATATATTGGTATTTTTTCGGAGTCAAAAAACGATTTACTTTTATTTGTAAAATATTTCTTGAATAATTTCACAAAAAGATACAACATTAATAATAATGCTCAATTAGCAGTTTATATAGTAGAAAATAATTTTGTAGAATTGAAAGAAGACAATACGTTTGAACTTGAAAGAGGTTATAATATTGTTATTAATGCGTTTAATATAATAAAAAAAGAAGAAAAGACGAAAAAAACAATAAAATACTCCGAAGTATTTATTGACGATGGTATATCTGTTTTAAGAAGGTCATTATTAAAAAATAAGATAAAGAAAATTGAAACAGCTTATAACAGTTCTATAAAATATTTTAAAAGAGATAAAGAAATTGATGTTGTAAAAATAGTTTCACTTATAAGAAATAAAGAATACGAGAAGTTAGAAGATATTTACTTTCATGAGTTTATTAATAAAAATAAAGCTGAGATTTTTCAAGATTTTATAATTGAATTTGCTTATAGTGAAAGAGGTAAAAAAAACACTTATAAACATAAAAATTATAATCATAAAATTGTTTTTATTCTATTAAAGGTGTATTTAGATAGACTTCCTGAAACTCCTGATGACACTTTATTTAAAATATTGAAAAAATATATACAAAATAGCGACAATGAAAGTATAGAACAAAAAATTTCGATTGTGTCAAACGGGTTTCAAATAAGCTATGCAAATTACGAACAATTTTATTATTCTTGTAAAGAATTATACATTAAAACAATTGGTATAAGAATAAATATTTCACTGATTAAAAGAAGCGAAATATTATATTTTATTGATTTTATTATTAACTCAAAAGTTAAAATAAAATATGATAATGTTCTTGTAAATAAATGTTTGCAATATCTTGGTACGTTTGCAAATAAAAGAAATAGTGCCAAAGATTTAAAGAAAATTTATAATAGAGCCACAATATTTTTTGGTTTTAAATTAAGTAAAGTAAAAACAAAAAAAGTATTTTAACTATGCAAGACAAATACCAACAATCGGCTTATGATATTTTAAATATTAAAGATGGAGATATTTCAAAAGTTAAAGTAAATTATGTACAATTGATACGAGAATTTACACCAGAAAAATCGCCAGAAAAATTTATGCAAATACGAAAGGCTTACGAAGAGTTGAACACAACAAATACAAGTAGATATAATCCTGTTTTGTATAAATTAAAAGAAGAAGAACAAGGAGAACAAGAAAAAGAAGATAAACAATTGTTACATGATATAGATTTGAAAAATTTTTACGAAACTCCATTTGATTCAAATAGTGAAATAGAAAAATTTATGTCAGGAAAATTTGAAATAAAAAAGAAATGAATAGAGAAGAATTGAAAAACTATTTATCGGTAGCCATAGATGCTCTTGATGACGAACAATTTAAAAAGTTTTCCGTTTTGTTTGAAGAACCAGATTTGAAAAGTATTACCAACGAAGTAGTTGCTTTGAAAGGAGAAGTGAAAAAAATGAACACAGTATCTTTGAGGTTGACCAACGAACTGCACTCATTAATGGAAAACAGTAAAGAAGAGAAAGAAAAGGAAAAGCTTGAAGTAGATAATTTTGAGAACAAGGAACTACTTGAAACTTTTAACAAAATAATAGAACAAGACGAACTGATATTAAACACAAAAAAATATCTTGAGAACCTACCCGAACCAAAATCTTTGTTTAATAAAGAATTTATTAAACAATTTTATGGTTGGAAAAGTGGATATGAAATCCAAACAAAAAAATGGGAGCAATTTATTTTAACTATAGGTTTAAAAAGAAGTGGATTTGTGGGAGATAGTTTTAATCCCGAACAACAGGAAGCTGTTGAAACAGTTAGTAATGTGAAATTTGAAAACGGAATAATAACAGACTGCCACGAAATAGCATATTTTTATAAAAATATTATGCTTAAGAGAGGTAAAGTAACAGTAAACAAAATATAAAATGGATAAAAAAACAATTGTAGGTATAGACCTTGGTACAACAAATTCGGTAGTTTCAATTTTTGATGACAAACAACCTAAGACGTTAAAAATAGATAATACAAAACTATTACCTTCGGCGGTTAGTTTCATAAATGGAACTTTTATTGTAGGTCAAACGGCTAAAAATATGGCTATTGTAGAGCCAGAAAACACCTGTCTTTCAATAAAAAGAAGAATGGGAGAAGATATTGATATTAAACTTGGTAAACATATATTGCGACCCGAAGATATATCAAGTTTGATACTGAAAAAAATAAAAGAAACCGTTGAAAATAAAACAGGAATAACAGTAGATAAACTACGAGCAGTAGTTACAGTTCCTGCATATTTTACCGAAGTACAAAGAGAAGCTACAAAACAAGCCGCTGAAATGGCAAATATTAAAGTTGAACGTATTATAAACGAACCAACTGCCGCTGCACTATCTTTTGGATTAAATAAAATTGATGATGCTATTTTTGCTATTTACGATTTAGGCGGTGGAACTTATGATATTTCGATCGTGGAAAACAACATGGGAATTGTTGAAGTAAAAGCAAGTAATGGCGACAATAAACTTGGTGGAGACGATTTTGATGAATTGTTTGCGGACCATATTTGGAAAAAATTTGCCGATAAAAATAAAATAAAAGAAAAGCCTTCTGCAAAAGAGAAAGCAAGACTATTAAAAATTGCCGAGCAAACAAAAATTTCACTTTCAACTGAAAACACTGTTGAAATACAAGAAAATTTTTTCTATAAAATAAAAGAAAAAGCAATACATTTAGAACTCACAGTAACAAGAGATGAGTTTGAAAATTTAATAAAACATTTAGTTAGTAAAACCGTTTCATTACTGCAGGTTGCTTTGGAAGATGCAGATGTTGAAATAGATGATATAGAGGGAGTTATTCTTGTTGGAGGTTCAAGTAGAATACCGCTTGTGAGTAAAATGATTGAAGAAGATTTTGGAATAATACCTTCGTTGATAGACCTACCAGATGAAGCTGTTTCGCATGGTGCAACAATTCAAGGAGCAATAATTAATAATATTGATATTGATACAGTTTTGGTTGACATAACTCCACATTCGCTTGGTATTAAAGCCTATGATGGTGGTAGCGACGAAAGTATGGAAGAGACGATGATGCAAAAAATGATGGGATTAGATTTTGAAATTAATGCTAAAACAACAGTAATTATACCAAAAAATACTCCAATACCAGTAAAACGTTCTCGTCAATATTTTGGTTCTGTACCTTTTCAAAAAGGATTCGAGATTCAAATTTATCAAGGCGAAGAAATTTCGCCAAGCCAAAACAAACTAATTGGTGAAACATTATTTGAAGTAAAACAACCTGTTGAAAGACCAACACTTTTGGTTACTTTTGAACTTGATATTAATGGTATTTTGAAAATGTCTGCAATTCAAGAAGAGAATGGAGAACAAGTGCAAGCCACTTTTAAAAGTAGTAGGGGACTGAAAAAAAGAAAATCTAAAGTAGAAGACCCAATTGCTACTGTTAGTGAATCTAATAAAATGTTGATTAATAGAGCTGAAAAAGTATTAAAAACAGATATAGACCCAGAAGACAAAGAGGAATTAACAGAACTTTTGGAAAAATATAAAACTGCAACTGTAGAGAACAGCAATAATATTTCGTCTTCTGAAAATGAATTATTAGATTTGCTTTTTTTCCTTGAACAGTAAAAAAGGGAAATACGGTTGAAATTCAATGGAAATTCAATGGAAATTCAGTTGAAAAACAACTGAATTTTAACCGAATTTCCATTGTTTTTCACTAAAATTTTAAAACAAAAAAATGATAATAAAAATAAAATGTCCAATTTGTACTGCTTCAAACAAACTTATGGAAACAAATTTGCAGTGTAGGAGGTGTAAAAATGATTTATCAAGGATATATGTAATAAAATACCACTCCTATTATAATCGGATTAAAACAATTATGTCTATTGTTAAAAAAGATTATAATGAAGCAGAAAAAAACTTAACAAAAGCTGTAAAATTTTCTACAGAAATATAAAAATATATATTCAAATGTCCAAAAAACAATACGAATTAGAATTAAAAGTACGAGATTATGAATGTGACTTACAAGGTATTGTAAATAATTCGGTATATCAAAACTACTATGAACACACTCGGCACGAATACATGAAAGATGTTTTAAAACTTGATTTTGCAAAACTACATGAAGAGAATATAGACCCCATAGTATATCGCATTGAGATTGATTATAAACTGTCGTTAAGAAGTGGAGATGTTTTTATGAGCAAATTAAAAATGGAATATGAAGGACTGTTAAAAATAGTTTTCTTTCAAGAAATTTTCAGAAAGAAAGATAACAAGTTGGTTTCAAAAGCAAAGGTAATAGCTGTTACTTTAAAAAATGGTCGTCCAGTAAAGCCAGCTGTTATTATGCCTAATTTAACACAATAAATGGCAATTAAGGAATGATATAATTATTCAATGGTTCAATGATATAATTATGTGATTATAAACCAATAGATTAAAAAAATACAAATGTGTAAAAACTTTTGTATGGGTA
>JAOZTW010000618.1 GCA_029938985.1 Bacteroidales bacterium
ATATTTTTGTAAATACTTGTTAATCATACCAACACTGTTTTGTAGGGACTATCTATTTTTGGGCTTTTTTTAAGAGAAGCCTTTAAATAATCAGCATTGCATCTCCATAAGTTCCAAATCTATATTTCATTTCAACTGCCTGATTATAAACTTCCATTATTAACCTGTAGCCACCAAAAGATGCAGCAGTCATTAACATAGGAGTAAAAGGAAGATGTAAATTTGTAATCATTTTGTCTGGAATTTTAACTTCATAAGGAGGAAAAATAAAACGATTTGTCCAACCAGAAAAAGTGGCAACTCTATTTTCGGTGGTTCTAATGCTTTCCAAGGTTTTAACAACAGTTGTACCAACTGCACAAATAGATTTTCTATTAATCTTGGCTTCGTTAATAATTTTTACTGCGGGTTCTTTAACAATTATTTGCTCGGAGTCTAATTTGTGTTTACTTAAATCTTCTACTTCAATTTCTCTAAAGTTTCCTATTCCTGCATGTAAAGTTATTTCTGCGAAATTTACACCTAATAATTCAAATTTTTTCATAATCATTTTACTAAAGTGTAATCCAGCAGTTGGGGCTGCTACTGCACCTTCGTGTTTAGCAAAAATAGTTTGATAGCGTTCTTTATCAATATTTTCGGACTTGCGTTCCAAAGATGGAGGTAGTGGAGTTGTTCCTAGTTTTTTCAATAATTTTTTGAAATTTTTGTATTCTCCATCGTATAAAAATCTTATGGTTCGTCCTCGGGAAGTTGTATTATCTATAACTTCAGCAATTAAATCGTTGGTAAAAAACAATTTATTTCCTATCCTGATTTTTCTGGCAGGTGTAACGAGAACGTCCCATAATTTGTGTTGTTCACTCAACTCTCGTAATAAAAAAACTTCAATATTAGCATCAGTTTTTTCTTTTTTCCCTTTTAGTATAGCAGGAAAAACTTTTGTATTATTGAAAACCAAAACCTCATCTTCTTTAAAGTAACTTAATATATCTGTAAATTTTTTATGTTCAATTTTTTTCGTTTTTCTATTCACTACTAATAGTCTTGATTTTTCACGAAAAGGAAGAGGATATTTTGCTATTAATTCGTCTGGAAGAAAGAAATCAAATCTGGATAATTTCATATTGTTATATATTAGGATTATAAATAATTAATAATTATAAATGACTTTGTTAGTAATTTGCTTTATGAAAATTTTATATGCTGAAAATCATGTAATTTGCACTTCGCAACCTATTACACGCAACGTGTAAAACTGGAAATTATTGTGCATAACATTTAATTAAAATGTTTAAATAAAATATTTGTTACCAAAAAATTTTATTTTAAGTGTTGCTATACTATTATATTTTATTGAATAATAGAGAGTAATAATATTTTATTATTGTGTAAAATCAATAAATTATTATTTTATAATTTATTTTTTATTTCGTTTTCAAAACACTCTATACTTAAAGAATTATCAACGTTGTAATCGCCTATTTTTGTTCGGCGAAGCTTGGTTAGATAGCCTCCTGTTTCAAGTCGCAAACCTATATCTCTTGCCAATGCCCTAATATAAGTTCCTTTTGTACACACAACTCTAATTGTTAGGCTATTAGGTAGCTCTTGTGATAAAATTTCAATTTCCTTAATTTTAATAAGTGATGGTTTAATAATAACTTTATTTCCCTTTCTTGCTTCAATATAAGCTCGTTTACCTTTTACTCTTTTTGCAGAAAAGGAAGGGGGAATTTGTTCTTGTAAACCAACAAATGAATTAATTGTTTTATCCAAGTTTTCAGGGGTAATATGTTCAGTAGGAAATTGTTTATCTTCTTCTGTTTCAAGGTCAAAAGAGGGTGTTGTTGCTCCCAATTTTATTGTAGCAATATATTCTTTGTCTAAATCTTGAAAACCTTGTATTTGTTTTGTCATTTTTCCTGTGCATAGAATCAACAAACCCGATGCAAGTGGGTCGAGTGTTCCTGCATGACCTACTTTTATTTTACAATCTAATTCTCTTTGTATTAACCCTCTAACTTTATTTACTACATCAAACGAAGTCCATTCTAAGGGTTTATCAAATAATAATTTTTCGCCTTTTTTAAATTCGTATTTCATTATATTTTATTTTTTATCGCTAAAGCGAAATAAGAAATTTTTTTCTCTATTAGTAAGACTTTTATATCCTTTCTGTGATATTTTATCTAAAATTCTATCCATTTCTTCCTGCATATCTGCTTTGTCTTTGTTGTATTCATAGTCGGAGCGAGGAATAGAATTATTATATTTTACTTTCATTTTTGGTTTTTTCTTCTTCGAAATATTAGTAAAAAGACTTGTGAACCATTCTGTAATATCGTTGTTTTTAGTTAGTTTATAACCAAAAATGAAACCATAAGCCGCACCTCCAAGATGTGCTACATGCCCTCCAGTATTTTCTCCCCAAAGTGAAATAATATCTATTGCAATAAAAATTACTGCCAACCATTTTAATTTTAGGTCAAAAAAACCAAACGGTCTAATAGTGAAGTTGGGTTTGTAAACCGAAATAGCTATTACAATTGCACTTATAGCTCCCGATGCTCCAATTGCAACTGAATCTATTTTTGTAAGCAAAAATAAAGGTGCAAGATTATAAACAAATATGTATAGTGCTGCTCCCGAAAGCCCTCCGATTATATATACTGCAATCAATTTTTTTTCATCTATAAATTGAATAAATATTGTTCCAAGAAAATAGAGCCACAACATATTGCCCAAGAAGTGCATCAAGCCTTCGTGAAGAAACATGTATGTAAATGGTGTCCAGGGTTTAAAAAGTAATTTTTTTAAATTAGTTGGCACTGCAAACCATTCCACAAATTTGTTTGCATATTCTTCTCCGCCAAGAGATATTATTTTTACAAGAACAAAAATAGAAAGGTTTATTATTATAAATTTTATTACAATATTAATTTTTTTGGGCATCATTTCAATTTTTTAACTTTTTTTAATAAATTATTAATATTATTTTACTGTTTTAATAACCTATTATGTAACAATATAATTATAATTTGATAGTATATTAGCAAATAAAATTTATAAACACAAAATTCCCGTTTATTTATCTTCCTGATTTATTAATAGTTAGGAATAATTGTTTTTGTTTTTTTTATTAAATAAACATTTTTAGAACCTTGCAATATGAATATTTTTTTTTAATTTTCCAAATTTGCAATAATTTTCTATTATTTCTTTTTGTTTGGCAAGCTCTTTTAGGCATATTAAAACAAACTATTGACGATTTAAACTTGTTCTTTTTACTTTTTCAAAAAAAGATGAAAATATCCAGATATTATTATATTTATTGAATTGGTAAAAACAAAAATATGTTCATTTAAAATTATCAATTATTTATTTTAATATGCCTAATTGAAATTAGGTTGAAAAACAACAACTTGATTAATTTAATTGATAACTGAAAAGTCGGGAAAACTTTTTACCAGAACATTAAAGCATTGATTATTTGCT
>JAOZTW010000076.1 GCA_029938985.1 Bacteroidales bacterium
GTATTTTATTTAAAATAAGGAAATTAGGTTTAAGTAAAGACATCACAATATTTGAAAGGAAACCCTTTATTAATTAATAAAAAAAATAATTAATAAAAATTAAGGTATTTTTTGTTTATATTTTAAATAAAATACATACATTTGTAAATCATTTTTTTAATAGCATAAAATGAATACTTAACAATTTTTGTAGAAAAATGTAATTCAAACTCCAATTATTAAAAACAATATTTTAATAAGGCATATTAAAACAAATAATTGACAATTTAAACTTGTTCTTTTTACTTTTTACTTCTTCAAAAAAATATGCAAATATCTTGATATTATTATATTTATTGAATTGTTAAAAATAAAAATAAGTTCATTAAAAATTATCAATTATTTATTATAATATGCCTAATACATTAAGCCCCTAATTTTAATATAAACTTAAAAAACTTCTTTTTTATTATGAAAAAAATCTTTAATTTAACAATTCTATTTGTTTTATTTTTTGGTATAGTTGCCAATGCACAAATAGACAAACCAGTGAAATGGGATATTAGTCAAGAGCAAATTAGTGACAGTATCGTAATGATAACTTTTAAAGCGTCAATTGATGATACTTGGCATTTATATTCTCCATATAATAGTCCTGGTGGTGCAAATCCACTTACTATTGAGATAGACGAAGAATGTATTGACAAAATTAAATTTGTTGACAGTATTACAGAATCAAGAAAACCCAAAGAGGCT
Source organism: Bacteroidales bacterium (assembly GCA_029938985.1). Lineage (GTDB taxonomy): Bacteria > Bacteroidota > Bacteroidia > Bacteroidales > JAOZQN01 > JAOZQN01. The sequence goes on from JAOZTW010000076.1 coordinate 736, forward strand.
TATGACGATACTTTTGAAAAAACAGAATCTTTTTTTGAACATGAAGTAACTTTCACTCAAAAGTTTGAAATACTTTCTGAAAATGATTTTACTTTTTTGCTTACACTTGAATATCAATTATGTTTGGAAAATGGTCGCTGTGTCAGACCATTTGATGATTATGATTTTCCTTTGAAAGGTTTTGTTAGTAAAGTAATACCAGAAAAAACTGAACCAGAAGAAATTGTAGAAATAGAAGACCCACCATTAGATGACGAAAATTTAGAAATAGAAGATACTTCAACAATAATTGAAGTTGACTCCAATGAAGTTGTAGTTGATACATCTGAAGTAATTGAACCTGAGAACTCAATAGATTTAATAAGAGGAAAAACTACTCCAATAATTGTTTCTGAAAATAATTGGGCAAACGAAGACGAAAAAAAATCTTTATTTTGGTTTTTCTTTATTGCACTTGGCTTTGGTTTAACGGCTTTGCTAACTCCATGTGTTTTCCCTATGATACCAATGACGGTTTCGTTTTTTATTAAAGAAGCTGGTAATAAGGCAAAAGGGAGATTACAAGCAATAATTTATGGAGTTTCAATTGTTGCAATTTACACATTACCAATTGCTATAATAATAGTGATTGCAAATTTGGGTGGCAAAGGAGCTGTTTCAGCAGATTTTGCTAACTTCCTTAGTACTCACTGGGTACCAAACATTTTCTTCTTCTTGATATTTGTAATATTTGCAGCATCATTTTTTGGAATGTTCGAAATAACATTACCAAGTTGGCTATTAAATAAATCAGATCAACAGGCTTCAAAAGGTGGCATGATAGGAATATTTTTCATGGCATTTACACTTGTACTTGTCTCATTTTCATGTACTGGACCAATAGTTGGTGGAATTTTGGCACAATCAACACAAGGCGGTAGTGTTGTAAAACCACTTGTTGGAATGCTCGGATTTTCGCTCGGTGTGGCAATACCGTTTACATTATTTGCATTTTTCCCATCTATACTACAAAAACTACCAAAATCAGGTGGTTGGTTAAATTCAGTTAAAGTAATTCTTGGATTTATTGAACTTGCTCTTGGATTAAAATTTCTTAGTGTTGCAGACCAAACGTATCACTGGGGAATACTTGATAGAGAGGTATATATAGCATTTTGGATAGTTATTTTTAGTTTAATGGGATTGTATTTGTTGGGTAAATTAAAATTTTCGCACGATAGCGAAACAAAATTTGTGAAAGTACCACGATTAATATTTGCAATAATCACTTTTACATTTGTAGTTTATTTAGTACCAGGTATGTTTGGAGCTCCACTTAAAGCATTGTCTGGATATTTGCCACCAAACTCAACTCACGATTTTAATCTTGCGGCAATGATAAAAGGCGACCAAGAGTCTACAATTTGTGATGACCCAAAATACGAAGATCAACTACATTTACCACATGGTTTGAGAGGTTATTATGAAGTATATCAGGCGTTAAACTGTTCAAAAGAAAACAACAAACCTATTTTTATAGACTTTACTGGGCATGGTTGCGTAAACTGTCGTCAGATGGAAGAGAACGTTTGGTCAGACCCAAAAGTTCTTAAAATCTTGAAAGAGGATTACATAATTTTATCATTATATGTAGATGATAAAAAAGTTAAAGTACCTAAAAAAGAATGGTTTACATCTGTTGCAGACAATAGAATTAAAAAGACGCTTGGAAAACAAAATTCTGATATTCAAACAGTTAATTTTAATAAAAACTCACAACCGTACTATGTTCTTCTCGACCATAATGGAGTTGTATTAGCCTCACCAACAGAGTTTAATCCAAAAGTTGAAGACTTTATTGAATTCCTCGAAGCAGGAAAAACAGAATACGCAAGAAGACATCCGTTTTAAAATGGAAATGAAATTCAATGGAAATACAGTTGAAATTTTATAATAATTATTTTTTTATAAAAGATAAAAAAACAACAGTTTTTTTCAACTGAATTTCATTTTTTTAAATTTCATTTTTAATTTCTGAGTTACAAAAACACAAATGACAAATATAAAATTAATAAAAGACGATCCATATTTAGAAGAATTTTCCGAAAAAATTCTAAATAGAATCAATAGTGCTAACAAAAAGGAACTTGAAATCTGTAAAGGCAAAAATCTTGTTGATTTTGCTAATGCTCATCTATTTTATGGGCTTCACAAAACTCAAAACGGTTGGCAATATAGAGACTGGTTACCAAATGCTTATACTGTTTATTTGATAGGTAATTTTTCGGATTGGAAAATATATGAAAAATATAAATTAAATAAAGATGAATTGGGTAATTTTTCTATTAATATTAGTACAAAAACTTTACAACATGGCGATTTGTACAAACTAATGGTTATTTGGAAAAACGGCAGTGCAGAACGCCTACCAGCATATTCGCATAGAGTTATTCAAGACGATGATACTAAGATTTTTAGTGCACAAGTTTGGGACCCAAAACAAAAATATATTTTCAAAAATAGATCTCCATTGAAACCAAAATTTGCTATGGTTTACGAGGCACATGTTGGCATGGCATCGGAGGAAGGTAAAGTTGCAAGTTTTCAGGAATTTAGAAAAACTGTTTTACCACATATTGCAAAATTGGGCTATAATGTTTTGCAATTAATGGCAGTTCAAGAACATCCTTATTATGGCTCGTTTGGTTATCATGTTTCGAGTTTTTATGCTGTTTCTTCACGTTTTGGAACTCCCGAAGATTTAAAACAACTTGTAGATGAGGCACATGGTTTGGGACTAATGGTAATTATGGATATTGTTCATTCGCACGCAGTACGCAACGAAGCCGAAGGTATTAGTAAATATGATGGTTCTGAATATCAGTTTTTTCATGAAGGAGAAAAAGGTTTACATCCTGCTTGGGATTCTCGCTGTTTTGATTATGGAAAAAACGAAGTTATACATTTTTTGTTGTCAAACTGTAAATTCTGGATAGAAACATACAATTTTGATGGCTTTCGTTTTGATGGAGTTACAAGTATGCTCTACAAAAATCATGGTTTGGAAACCGATTTTACTGCTTACGAACAATATTTTAACGAAAATCAAGACGAAGATGCAATCACATATTTGATGCTTGCCAACAAACTTATTCATAAATTAAAAATAAATAGCCTAACTATTGCAGAAGAAATGAGCGGAATGCCTGGAATTGCAAGCTCACAAGATACTGGTGGCTATGGTTTTGATTACCGTTTGGCAATGGGTGTTCCAGATTTTTGGATTAAATTAATAAAAGAATTAAAAGACGAGCATTGGCATGTTGGAAATATATTTTATCAATTGACTAACAAGCGAAAGGACGAAAAAGTAATTTCGTATGCCGAATCGCACGACCAAGCACTTGTAGGAGACCAAACAATTATTATGAGGCTTGCAAAAGAGCATATTTACAAATTTATGAGTATCGACAATTTGAATATACAAGTTGAACGGGCTTTGGCTTTACATAAAATTATTAGATTATTAACAATTTCTACAGCAGGAAATGGATATTTGAATTTTATGGGCAACGAATTTGCTCACCCTGAATGGATTGATTTTCCACGTGTTGGCAATAATTGGTCGTATCATTATGCAAGAAGACAGTGGAACTTACTAAACAACAAAATGCTTGCATATCACTATCTTGGTAAATTTGATATGGATATGATAGAAGTGATAAAAAAACATGAAATATTAAATCAACATATTCCTTTTGCTATTGTACAGCACACCGCCGACCAAGTTCTAATTTTTAAACGTGCCGATTTAATTTTTGTATTTAGTTTAAATACTTCTAAATCTTTTGAAGACTATGGTTTTGAAATAGATAAGGGAGAATATGAAATTATTTTAAATTCAGATTCGGGTAAGTATATGGGACATAATAGGATTGAAGAAAAAATGATATATAAAACTCAAGAATTTGATAATAAAAACGTTTTGAATTTATATATTCCTCACAGAGTAGGATTTGTTTTGAAAAAACTTAAATAAACTTCTTGGTTTACTGTAGTTGCAACTTTAGTTGCAGTTTAAGGGCTTTGCTGAAATATTTTTGTATCAAAGCAAAGCCAAAATCTTCAAAGCGAGTAACAACTATTGTATTAAGATTTAATTTTATGGCATTTTTCATAAATGCAAATTACTGCCTTATTTTGATTATTTTAAAATCCTCATTTACAATAAGTAAACTGCGGTATTTAAAAAATATAAATGCCTTGTGCTTTACACTTATGAAAAACGCCAATTTTATTTTATAAATTTTTGTATCATTTTTTTCAAAGTAAGCCCCTGAAATACAATTGAAAAAATAACAACCACATAAGTAGCGGTAACTATCAAATCGTGTTGCATTGCCTGTGTTAAAGAAAGTGCTAAGGCTATTGAAATTCCTCCTCTTAGTCCTCCCCATGTCATCAGCAAACTTGTTTTAGGAACTAAATCTAATTTTTTCTTGAAAAACTTTATTGGTAACGATAATACTGCAAATCTGGCAATTAAAACAATTGGTATTGAAACCAATCCTGCAATAAGGTATTTTCCTTCAAAAGTTAAAACCATTAATTCCAGACCTATAAGAACAAATAAAACAGCATTTAAAATCACATCAATTATTTCCCAAAACTTATCAAGGTAACGTTCGGTTTCGTCGGAAAGAGCAGTTTTACGAGCTTTATTACCAATAAATAAACCACCTACAACTACTGCCAATGGTCCAGAAAAATGTAAAGTATGTGCAAGTAAATAAGTTCCCATTACCATTGCAATTGTAATAATAATTTCGGTTTCGTAATGGTCAATACTTTTAAGCATATAGTAAACAAGAAAACCCACAGCAACTCCCAATGCAATTCCTCCTATTACTTCTTGTGCAAAAAGCAACAAAATATTGCTTACACTAATTTCAGAAACACCAGCTTTAGCTATTCCAAAAAGGGTAATAAAAACCACAAGTGCAACACCATCGTTAAATAATGATTCTCCTACAATCTTAATTTCCAGTTTCTTAGGAGCTTTGGCTTCTTTCAAAATTCCTAATACTGCAATTGGGTCGGTAGGAGAAATTATTGCTCCAAATAGAAGGGCGTAAATATAATCAATAGGAAAACCGATTAACTGCAACAAATAGTAAAAAGATGTTCCCACAATAAAAGTAGACAAAACAACTCCAACAGTAGAAAAAATAATTATAGGTCCACTTTGTTTTTTCAGTTTATCCATATTTATGTGCAATGCTCCTGCAAAAAGCAGAAAACTCAGCATTACATCAAGCAGAATAGCTTCAAAATCAATACTTCCTACAAAAGTTTGACCAAATTCATATATCGTTTTATTAAATGAACCTGCTATTAGCAAACAGATTGTGAAAAAAATTGATATAACCAGCAATCCAATTGTGCTGGGCATTTTTAATATTTTTTGATTAAGAAAACCAAAAAGTGCAGATAGCACTATTAATAACGTTATTATAGTAAAAAGTTCCATGTTTTTAAGTGTAAAATAGTTTTGTAATTAAAATTATATATATAAAGTGTTGGTGTTTTCACGAGAGTCAAGTTCAAGGCTTTTTTGAAATATTAGAATTAAAGTTTACCTTTGTAAATGAACATTTTAATATTTCAAAAGTAACGAAGAAATTGATACTCGTGAAAAACGCCAAAGTGTTTTATTAATATTGTTTGCAAAAGTAAGCAAGTTTTTAATAAATAAAATTTTTTTTTAGTAAAAATCTATTTTTAATTGTTTTAATAATTCTTTTCCTTTTAATTTTAATTTCTTTTTGTTGCTATATTTTGCACCTTTTATCGTCCAAGTGTTTAATTTACTGGTTATTCCATATTTATTCTCCGACCAAACACTTATATAAATATTGTCTTGTTTATGAAAAATAGAATTAGTATGATTTATTTTCCAACTAATATTTTTCTTAAATTTTTTTGTTTCACTTTGAAAAACTGTTCTATTACCATGTTCAATTTTCACAAATATATTATCTTTATATTCATTTGTTTTAAATTTCAAACTAATTTTTTTAATTTTAACTTTATTCATTTCTGGAACAGGAACTTTAATATCAAATTTTTTATTACCAAGCAAAATATTATTTGATATTGATTTAATATCTGTCTCAATATTAAAGTCATAAGTTTTATTGCTTTCTCCAATTATGTAAAATGGAATAAAAATTTCTTTTCTTTTTGTAGCATCTAACAATATGATAGGCAAGTTATTAATATCAACAACTTGGGAGTCGGCTGTAATATTTTTTTTGCTTGTAGTATTATTAATATCTATTTTTGCTTCAAAATCGTTTAAACCAAAATTCTCAACATAATAGTTAGGTATTTTATATTCAAAAATAATATTTACACCATAATAATCGCCCATTTTTTTTTCTAATATATTGATAATATCTATCTTAACATCATCAAGTTTTTCAGGAATTTCTATTTTTTCTTGATAAAAAATATTATTTAAAACCTGTTCAGAAGTTTTTGAATATGTTTTAAAACCAATTGTTGATTCTTGGTTTAAATTAATATAGGGTACAAATATTTGTAAATTATTTTTGAGCTTATTATTATAAACATTATAACATGTGTCTTGTGGATTTAAAACTTGGTTGAAATGAATAATATTATCACCATGCTTTATAATTGGTTCAATAACAAACATGTCGTTTGAAAAAATGTCTGATAGCTCGAAACTAAAATTAATTTCCACACCAGAAACATCTCCTTTTTTCTTATCAAAAGCAGTTATATAATTATATTTGTAAAAAGCTGGTAATATTTTTTGGAAATTATAAGATAATTCAACCAATGAATTTGTTTCTAAACTATTAACATCATGAAAATTTTCTCCTTTTAGATTTCTAACTTCAACTTTCTCAACCAAATCGTGTTTACCAAATACATCAAAATCTTTGGCAATAAATTCAATAGGGTCGCTATCTGTAACTGTAAAATATGTTTCACCAGCATAGGCAAAAAACGAATTTTTATTTCTTGCAGATTGATATCTACTCAATTTTCCAGTATAAACATTCCAGTAAATATCGGGATATCCTTGTCCAGTGTTTGAACCTTGTTTAGAAAACAATTTGCCAAACGCATTTTGAGTATCATAAGTATAATATTTAGCTTCAAGAGATTTTAACTCAAAATGTGCTAAATAAATTTGTGGCTGATTTAGCTTAAATTCTGTTTCTGCGATATTATCAAAAACATAATCTTTTGTTTCGTTACAAGAACTTAACGAAACTTTTATTTTGTGTTTTCCTTTATCTATTTTTAAATCGTGATAGGGAATAAAAAAGTTAATTTTTTTTGTAATATTATCAAGTTCCTCTTTTTCAAAATTTTGATTATTTTTATAAAAATAATATTTTTCACCAGTTTCAGAGTCTTCAATTTCAATAAAAAAATAATAATATTTAATCCACTCATAGTCATTTACTCCAATTATCTGGCTGGCAGTAAACTTAAATTCACAATCAAATTTTACCTGAATACCATAAAGATTATTGGTTTTCACATTATCTTTTACCAAAAATTTTCTTATTTTAAACTCTTGGTCTTGATAATTATATAATTGTGGTACAGCAATTTGTATTTTTTTTGTGAAAACTTCACCATAATCTTTAAAATCATTATTAACTTTTATAATAAATTCTATTTCATAAAGTCCTTTTTTTAAATCTATTTTATCGTAAGGAATAAAAAAACTTAAAGATTCAAAAGTAGCAACTGTTCCATTATAATCTTTTTTCGCCTTAACTTTCAAAACATTGTTTATATCTAAATACGCCAAAACATCGTTATACTTTATATTAGGAGTTAAAAAATATGGATTATTAAAATAATCTTCAAACGGATACTTTAATTCCAAATTAAAAACTACTGTAATACCAGATTTTTGCTCAATATTTGCAGGATATTGAACCTTAAACTTTGTAACTCTAAATTCTTGATTATAAATAGGATCAACTTGTGAAATAGCGTTTATCGACATTAAAATTGTTATCGAAAAAATGGTAAGTATTTTTTTCATGTGGTTTTTATTATAATATGCCTAAAATACATAATTTATGGCTACCCAGGTAAAGTTGCACATCGGCTCTCGCACAAACAATTGTATATAAACTGTCGGCGTGGCTTTAAGCCACACTGACAGTAATTTATTGTCCAACTTTAAACGGGTAGCCCATTTTATTTACAAAAGTATATATATTTTTTTTAATTTTTAATAAAATTTAGGAATTTATTTTAAAAATATTACCTTTGTAATATAAGTTTTAAAATTTTAATTATGAAAATAAGAAAATTTATATTAATAACGTTAGCTTTTTTATGTTTACTAAATTTGAATGTTTTTTCTCAAAAAACTGAAAAATATAAACTAAAAAAAGTAGTTATTGATGCAGGGCATGGAGGAAAAGATCCTGGTGCTATTGGGAAAAAAGCTCAAGAAAAAGAAATATGTTTGGCTATTGCGTTAAAATTAGGCTATTATATAGAAACATATATTGAAGGAGTTGAAGTAATTTACACAAGAAAAACAGATGATTTTATTGAATTGCATGAACGAGCAAATATAGCAAATGATAACAATGCAGATTTATTTATCTCTATTCATGTGAACTCAACTGAGGGCAATACTGCCTATGGTACATCAACTTATGTTATGGGTTTGCATAAAAGCGATGACCAAATGGAGGTTGCTAAAACAGAAAATTCTGTTATTCTGCAAGAAGCTGATTACAAAAAAAAATACTCTGGTTTTGACCCAGATTCGCCAGAAACATATATAATTTTAAATCTATATCAAAATGCTTATTTTGACCAAAGTGTGATTTTGGCTGAAAAAGTTCAAACACAATTTGAAAAACGTGCAGGCAGAAAAAATGGAGGAGTTCGCCAAGCAGGTTTACTTGTTTTGTGGCAAACAACTATGCCAAGCGTACTTATAGAAACTGGTTTTATTAGTAATAAAAAAGAAGAAGATTTTCTAATCACAACTTATGGACAGGAAATTATTGCATCTGCTATTTTTAGAGCTTTTAGAGATTATAAAAATGAAGTGGAACTGAAAAACAACGAATATGATATTGTAATAAATAAGGAGAACAAACAAAAGAAAAATATTGAAAAAGAAGAAAAAGTAGTTAAAAAAGATGAAGACAAGAATAATAATGTTAAAAAAAATGAAAAAAGATCAAACAATATTGAATATAAAGTTCAAATAAAATCTTCTACCACAAAAGTAGCATTAGATGCTTCTGAATTTAAAAATATTGAAAATATTGAAGAAATTATTATAGATGGAGTTTACAAGTACACAGTTGGAAGTACATCAGATTTTGACAAAATACTTGAAAAGCAATCTGAAATAAGAAAAAAAATTCCGGGTGCATTTGTAATAGCATTTAAAAATGGTAAAAAAGTTACAATAAAAGAAGCAAGAGCAGATTGAAAATAGTTTTATTAGAGGTATTAAAACGAAAAAAACTTTGTTTTTAACACAGTTTTTTATAAATAATTATACTTTAAGGTGTAAACAAATTTTTAATTCATAATTGTCATTTATGGCATTATGTTCTATATAATTTTAATAAAAAAAATATGAAAAAAAATAATGTGATAGTAATAGGAATTATTGTAGTTATTACTTTGAGTATGTTTATTTATGGAATAAGCTTTTTGAAAGGTAAACGACTTTTTAGCAATGATTTAATATTATATGCAAAATACGAAAAAGTTAATGGACTTTATGGTTCAGACCCTATTATGATAAATGGTTTTCAGGTTGGACAAATTCTTGATGTTTATTTTGCTCCAGATAAATCTGGAAATTTGATTGTAGAAATGCTAATTCAAGCAGAAATTGATATTCCAAAAAATTCACAGGCAAAAATTTCAAGTATTGATTTGATGGGAAGCAAAGGAATGGAAATTATTTTTAGCAAAAACGAAACAGCTTATTATCAATCTGGTGATACTATGGTTGCGACTTTACAAACTACGATGAAAGATGAAATTGAAACACAAGTATTACCCATAAAAGAAAAAGCAGAAAAACTTATTACTTCATTAGATTCCGTAATTGCGGTTTTGCAGGTTGTTTTTGATACTGAAATGCAAAATAATATTAAACAAAGTTTTGATGGAATAAAAAACACTATCGGAAATATGCAACGAACAACCTATTCGTTAGATACTTTAATGAAAGGCGAGAAGGAAAATATTTCAAATGTTATTTCTAATTTTTCAGCATTTAGCGATACACTTGCCAAAGTAGATATAAATAAAACTGTTACAGAGGCAAATAAGGCAATTGCGGATATTAGTGGAATTGTTGATAATATTAATAACGGTGAAGGTACATTAACACAACTCCTTAATAATGATACCTTGTATGACAACATGGAGAAAGCAACCCTTAATTTAGAAGTATTAATAAAAGATATTAATGAAAATCCAAAAAAGTATGTTCATTTTTCATTAATTGATATGGGAGAGAAAAAAGAAAAAAAGAAAAAAAAATAATGTAGTTTTCAAAATATCAAATTTTGGCATAAAATTGGCTTTAGGCATATTAAAACAAACTATTAATGATTTAAACTTGTTCTTTTGGCTTTTATCTTCTTCAAAACATGCAAATATCTTGATATTATTATATTTATTGAATTGATAAAAACAAAAATAAGTTCATTTAAAATTGTCAATTATTTATTTTAATTAGCCTTAGCGAAAAACAAAAAACCCTTAAATCACATAACTATGAAAAAAAACAATTTATTATTATTGCTATTTGCAATTCCAACTTTTTTTATTGCAATGACATCAGGAAATTCATTCCATACTTCAAATGAAATGGAATTTAAAACATCGCATCAATTAGTTCCAAAAGCAAAACCAGAAAAGTTATTTTGGTTTAGTGTGAGTGTAAAAATAGAAGACGATAGTGAACAATATAAAATTACAAAATCAGGGAATGTTGGAAGTGGAAATAAATACAAATTTGAAAAATTGCTTTGGAAAGGTTTACAAAAAAGAACAATATTAGTAGGACCTTTTGAAACCAAAAATGCGGCAATAAATTCTCGTATGTATTACAAAAACAGAAAAGAAAATATTAATGGAATTCCTGTAGAACAGCCACCAGGAACTGTTTATTGGTTTCCTATTACATTTAGAAAATCTGACCGTTTAAAAGTTTATGTATTCGAGAAGAAGATTGCAAATATTGAAAGAGGTAGTACCGAATTTTTTATTAATGGTTTGTATGCACAGTTAACATTTAAACAATTTGCAATTGGACCTTTTTGGGATCAAGAACAAGCAACTAACGCACAATCACTTTATGTGAAAAATCAATAAACTTTGGCGTTTTTCATTTATCGGTTGACACTTTTACCTTATTTTTGTGGTTTCAACCTTCGTAGAAATATTATTTAGATGGTTGACAAACTTTATTACCTTATTTAATTTGTTAATAATAAAGGTAATAAGGTTTAAAAAATAGTTGTGGATTCATTTTTCTACTAAGGTTTAAAAAATAAAAAATAAGGTTTTTATAGAATAAAAAAGAGTCAAAGGAATATAATTATTGAGGAAATACCATTATGTGATTTACAAGATTATAATATTTTAGAAAAAGAAAAAAATGTATTACATACTTGTAAAG